>CAYMRN010000265.1:0-3172 GCA_964392855.1 uncultured Sphaerochaeta sp. | reverse complement strand
ACGCAATTGGTCGGGATGTTTAATCACTCCCCAGAAAAAAGCGCATCCTATTCGGGTGCGTTTTTTACGTCTAAGGATGGTCCTAATGAAACGCAGCTTGTTTGAAAGTTCTAAAATTGCAATACTTATTGCTATCTTCTGCAACGTGCTCTGGGGAACGTCCTTGCCAGTTATCAAGGTAGGGTTTTCCCTGTTTGCAATAGGCGATAGTATAAGTAATAAAATTTTATTTGCAGGGATACGTTTTTTTCTTGCAGGAATGTTATTAACTGCCTCTTTTCGATTTTCTACTAAAAAAATGCCGGTCATATCAAAGCAGAATTATTGTTGGGTCCTCATCTTGGCTCTTATCCAGACAACAACACAATATGTCTTTTCCTATATCGGTGTTTCAAATACTACTGGTGCCTCTGCAACCATATTCTCCTCGATCTCAGCCTGCTACGCTGTGGTCCTTGCACATTTCTTCTACACCAATGACAAGCTGAACACCCAGAAGGTAGTCGGTTCAGTCGTTTGTGTCTTTGGTATCTTTGTCTCTACCCTAGGGGAAGGGACCATCAGCTTCTCCCTGAACGGGGAGGGCATGTTGCTTGTCTCCCAGTTCTGCTTTGCCTTGGGATCGGTCTTCAACAAGAGGATTACCAAGGTCGATGATCCTATTGTAGTCACCTCCTATAGTATGACCATTGGTGGAATAATACTTATCTTCATTGGTTTTGTAAGCGGAGGAAGGCTTCCTACCGTCACGCTCCCCGGCTTGCTGGTGTTGGGCTATCTTGCCCTGCTCTCAGCTCTAGCCTTCACCCTCTGGGGTCAGGTACTAAAATTTCATCCTTTGGTAAAAATTAGCGTCTTTACCTTTATCGTACCCATAGTAGGGACACTCTCCTCAGCCTTGGTGCTGGGGGAGGACATCCTGCATATCAAGTACCCCATCTCACTGCTGTTGGTCACTGTGGGAATCTATGCCATCCACATGCAAAGAGGTAGGGACAAGGATTCTGTGGTGTTGCCCCGCTAAGTGCAATTGGGTATAGTTGAGAAGACTGGGAGGTCATGATGCTGTTTGACCAGTACTTCCTATATTTTGTGGTATATGCCCTCATCGGATACATCAGTGAGGTCTTGTACTGCTCAGTCCCCATGAGGCGGTTGGTTAACCGTGGTTTTCTGCATGGCCCGTATCTTCCGATCTATGGCTTCGGAGCCCTGCTAATACTCATCCCCCTGCAGTTCTTTGACACACATCCGGTATTGGTGTTCTTTATCGCATTCTTTCTGACCAGTGCATTGGAGTATGTCACCAGTTTCTTGTTGGAAAAGATCTTACAGACAAAGCTATGGGACTACTCAGACAAGTTTGCCAATATACACGGGCGGGTTTGCCTGCTCAACTCAACACTATTTGGCCTGATGGGCCTTATTACCCTCTATTGGGTCCATCCTCACGTCGTCAGGTTTATTTCTGACATTCCCGATCACATACTGCACCCCTTGAGCAGTGTTCTGCTTCTCGGCATCACCGCCGATGCGACCAGCAGCATATTCAGGATGGCCTCTTTCAAGAGGCAGCTTGTTGAGTTCAGGCTCAAGGTAAAGGAACTTGAAGCAAGGTTTGAGCTCCTTGCAAAACAGAAGTCTAATCCTTCGCTGGAGAGATTGAAGGAGCGACTCGACGCTGAGCTTGAAGAGCGCAGGGTCAGGCTGAACAAATATTCAAGGCAAATTCTTGATGCTTTTCCCTCCATTACGGCTAAAAACGACGAGCAGCGGTTACAGCTTGAGCTGTTGAAGAAGGAATTCCGCTCATACAGGGAAAAGAAGAAACAACAAAGGAAACAACGATGACAGCACAAGAGCGACTTGATAGGACCCTTGAGGAGATAGAGAGGGCAGCTAGAGAGAGCGGGAGAAACCCCTCCTCAATCCTTCTGATGGCAGTAAGCAAAACCCATCCCTATGAGGAGATCCTCAAGCTGTTTGACTGTTCGCAAAGGTTATTCGGGGAGAACAGGGTCCAGGAAATTGAAAAGAAATTCCCCATGGTCAGGGTTCAGGGGATGAGGCTTCATCTTATCGGACACCTGCAGTCCAACAAGGTGAAGAAGATTGTGCCCCTGGTAGATGGGATCGACAGTGTAGATTCGCTGAGGGTGGCACAACTTATCAGTGAGGCGAGTTTGGCCGTGGGAAAGCAGATGCCGATCCTCCTGCAGTACAATACCAGTGAGGAGAGCTCCAAAAGCGGGTTTGAGCAAGAGTCTGACCTCTATAATGCCCTTGATGTCATCAGCGATTTGCAAGGTGTCCGGGTAGGGGGCCTGATGACCATCGGACCCCTTGAGGGAGGACAGAGCGAGACACGCGCAGCCTTTGCACTCCTTCGAAAACTGCAACAATCCTGCTCAAGGCGCTATCCACACCTTGATTTCTCGACGCTGAGCATGGGGATGAGCTCTGACTTCCCCCTGGCAATACAGGAGGGTGCCACCGTGGTGAGGGTAGGGTCGAGCCTGTTCGGTACGAGGCAATACCCATGATGAGAAAACCCCTGCTTCTTGTGCTGATCCTGGTTTTCTGCTTCTCACTTGTCCCCCTGTACAGCACGAGCCTGCCCGCCTATGAGCCGTATCAGGAAGATGAGTTCCCTCTCTGGTCCTATAAGCTGCGAAGGGGTGAGATCCTGTTTTTCGGATCCTTTGTCATCACCATGGCAGTGGCTAGCCTGGGTTACTCACTTGCAGTCAATGCAGGCTGGGCACCACAAGCTAAAGATCCCCTTACTGCACTTCTTATCCAAGGCGGCATTGCAGGAGCCCTTTCTTTGGGGATTGCGGTTACTGACTACATTCTCGGTGAAATGGAGGCCCCCTGATGGCAATTATCGAACAAAGCTATACCTGCACGGTGGAAAATATTGAAGGGAAGACCCGCCTTGACCGCTATCTCGTCCTTCAAGGCTTGAGACGTTCCGTTTTCAGCGAGCCGGATACGAAGATTCTGCTCAACGGCAAGCCTGCCAAAAAGGGCAGACAGGTACAAAATGGTGACATGGTCTCTGTCACTTATAGCGAAGAGATCTTCGAAGGGCTTAAGGAGCAGGACATACCGCTTGAGGTGGTGTATGAGGATGACAGCTTGCTGGTCATCAACAAGGAGCAGGGTATGG
>CAYMRN010000264.1:0-3176 GCA_964392855.1 uncultured Sphaerochaeta sp. | reverse complement strand
AAGTTCAAAGAGCAGAAGGGCTACCCCCTCTGTGTCTGGACCGCCGATACAATCGTAGAGGGAAAACGGGCGCTGGCTCTCGGTGCTGATGGCCTCATAAGCAACGACCCTGCCATCTTCCTTCCGCTAGAAGAATGAAGAGAGCAGTAGCGATGAGCTGATCTGGCCAAAGCGACGGAAAGCCTTGCTTTTCGCCTCTTCCAGATGGGGGGCAAAGGCCACGGCCTCTACCTCCAGCGTATCGGAAAGCAACACTCGCTTATGCATATCCCACAGCTGCAAGCTGCCGGTTACCACCACGACACTCTGCTCCCCTATCTTCGTCTCATCGACCACCCCAGCCTTCCCCTGTATCACCAGGCTGGTCCCGGGGGCCTTCAGGCGCACCTCTTCGTAGAGTTCAGACTCCTCCTCCTGCACAAGGGATAGGGGGGATATGGTGACCCCCCGGCTATCATAGAGATCAAGCAGGGCAGAGAGGGCCTCCTTGGTGTTGCGCAGGGTACCGGTATACTCATACTCACGAATGTCCCCCACTATCTTCTTGGAGGCATGCTCTGAGACAAGAGAGTAGGGAAACTCGATGCCATGCATCGCCAAAGCTTCCTCGAGGGGAAGCAGGGAGGAGGGTGGGATCTGCTTCTGCAACTTCGATAGTGCTGAAGAAAAATCAACACCAAAGCGTATCGTCCCCTTCCCTACCAAGCCGTAGTTGTACGGCACAAACTGGATGAACCCCTCTGAAGCGGTATTGAAGAGCAGCGAATCTGCATAGCGCATACCCAGGCTGTTCAAAGCTTCAAACTCTGCCACAATCGGGGCATTGAGCACTTTAGGGGAGAGCAGGCGGCTTTTTCTCCGCAACTGGACTGTCGCTGTGGCCTTTAGAGGATCACTCTTGCCCAGGGTGAACCTCAGTGCGTTGATAAAGGTGATGCTTTTTGCAAGCAGTGAATCGACTTCATGCTTCTTGGAGGAGACAGCTCCCTCTGATGCGATGAGGGCTGCATCGAAATAGAGCATGATAGCCTTGCTATCGTTGTTTGCCCGGTAGGCTGCGTCAGCTTCACGGATCAGGGCCCCAATGTCCTTGTCACGCTTGAGCACAGCGTTGTAGACGCTGGTCCTCTTGGATTCCAATTTTGCCGTATCAGCAACAGCAAGCAGGTAGAATTGGGAAGGGGAACGGGCATCTCCTTTGGAGTATTCGTTGACAATATTGAGGCCAAAGGCCTCGATGGCATCGGTGGTGGTCAGCTCCCGGTAGTAGGTGCCCTCTACAGGCTCCCCTACAAAATCCGAAAGCTGGCTGAGTATGTCCTCATACGCCATGAGCTTGGCATTGAACAGCACCTGGGTGTTCCCTTTTCCCACAAAGGCTGTCCTGTTTGCTGATACCACCGGGTTATAGACCCACGCAGGGAGTCCTTCCACCTGGGACCTGACCAAATTGGAGAACGAGGTACAGGAGGAGAGGAGCACCACAAGGATGAGTGCCCCTATCAAACCAAACCTTCCATATCTATGTTTCATCGTTTGCATCCTCTACCAAGTGTACGCCAAGCCAAGACGCATGAACAGTCCTGAGCTAAAGCTGCTCTCTACAGAGGCCCAATGCTTGGTGCCGATACCCAAGCCAAGGCTATAGTCCTGCAGGCGGTACCGGTAGGAAAAAAGGGCATGGCTTCCATATATCAGGGAACCGTCTTTGACAGAGTAGCCCATGCCCAAGGTGCACTCCATGACAAGGGCGCTGTTACGCCAGAACCCACTGGAGAGACCGAACACCATCGACAGCGGAAGGGTGACGGCAAATCCGGCCCTTACGTAGAGGCTTGTGACGGAGAGGGGTTTTGTGCCCATGTCAAAGCCCCCACCCAATACCAGGGAAAAGGGATAGAGGCCGATATCCTGGCTGTACGAGCCATCGATTCCCAAGACAGGGTTTTCCGAGAAGGTGCTATACAAGGATAGGGCGACTAGCCTGCCCTTCTGCTCTTGCAGCCTCATACCGGGCAGAAGGGTCCTGCCCCCGGTTGCTGCCAAAAGGGAGACGGGGTACTCCCCATCAGAGACTTGCTGGACAACAGCCGTCGCCCACCTGTTGCCTTGGGCATCAAGACCCAGGTAATGCCCCCCTTTGCGTAGGGAAGCGAGAGAGGCATATCCTGTTGCATAGGTATAATCCACAACGAGGGAGGGGCCTGCCTCAACAAGAGCCAGACCATCATAGGAGAGGGCCGAGAGGAGCCTCTCTTCCAGCTCCTTTTGCAGATGCTTTGCATCCTTGGCCTCTGCCCTCAGGCAGAGCTGAAGATTCCTCTGAGCATACGTGAACAAGAGATCTACCGATAAGGCATGCTCCCCCTCCTCAACCAATTCACTGATGGTGACAGAGAGCACCCCCTCGCCGTCCAGACGGCTGAGCAGGGAGTGCGTGGCAACCTCTGCAACTACGCTGCGAACAAGGGCGTAGGAGTCCCCCTCCCCCTCTGCATCCACCACGAGCGTGGGTCTGGCAAACAGGGAAGAGAGAGAGAAGAGGAGCAAAAAAGCGAGCAAGATGCGCTTCACCTCTCAGCTCCCACCTTAACAATCTCCATGATGAGCCTAGCGCTATCTTCCATTGCAGGCAGTGCTGCCCATTCAAACCTTGAATGGAGGTTGTGCGCTCCGGTAAAGATGTTCGGACAGGGTATCTTGTGCTCATTGGCCATTCGGGCTCCATCGGTGCCTCCTCTGATGAGGGCTTGCTGGAGATCCATTTTCAGGCGTCTGCCCGCTTCAAACAGGACCTCCATGGCTATAGGCTTCTCCTTTGCAATCATGGCCATATTGTAGTAGACATGCTTCGCATCGACAGTCACCTTCCCCTTGGGGTAGAGGGCCTCAGCACTCTTTGCCAGCTGTTTCAAGGCTTCAATCCTATGATTGAGGATATCAAGATCAAAGTCCCGTAGGTAGACGGTGAGATCGACCTCAGAGGCTGTCCCGCTGATGGTGTGGGCGCAGTAGTAGCCGTAGCGTCCGTCGGTCGCCTCAGGGCTCTCTGCCTGTGGAAGTGCGTTGATGAAGAAGGCAGCCATAGTAAGGGCATTTACCATCCTTCCACGTGCAGCGCCCAGGTGGTAGCTCACCCCAGAAAAATGTACATTGACCGTTGCAGCATTGAAGCA
>CAYMRN010000263.1:0-3176 GCA_964392855.1 uncultured Sphaerochaeta sp. | reverse complement strand
TATAGAAGGCATCGCTGCCTGTGAAGCTGCCAACAATGCAGCAGCGGCTGGAGCTTTTGCTCCCCTGCTTGCCTTGGGTATTCCTGGTTCCGGCACAGGAGCCGTCTTGCTTGGCGGCCTGATGATGTGGGGCCTCAACCCCGGTCCCCTCTTGTTCAGCAGCCAGCCTGAGTTCTGCTGGGGCCTCATAGCATCCCTCTTTCTTGCTAACTTGCTGACCTTGGCCATTGCCTTAGGAATCATCCCATTTTTGATCAAGATCCTTACCGTCCCCATAAAGATCCTGGTGCCTTGCATCACAGTGGTCTGTGTCGTTGGCAGCTACAGCACTTCGAACTCCATGTATGGGGTATTGGTAATGTTCTTCTCCGGTCTGTTGGGATATGTCCTGGACAAGAATGGGTACTCCACAGCTCCGATGTTGCTTGCATTTGTGTTGGCACCCTTGCTTGAGTCGAACATGCGAAAGGCTTTCATCAGCAGTCATGGGAGTCTGGGCATCTTTTTCGTCAAACCTATCTCAGCATTCCTGATTCTGGTTTTGTTTGCAATAATCCTGACCCCGGTCGTTAAGTTTGTCTGGAAGAAAATTCGCTCTGACCAGAAGAGCGCTTGATTTGGTATTACGAGGCAGTTTTGCCTCGAATAAAAAAATAGGAGAGGAATTATGAAAAAAATCGCAATCGTTCTAGTTTTTGCACTATTGCTTGTCACCCCAGCCTTTGCTGCTGCTCAGAGTGAAGTCGCTTCATCAGAAGCTTTTGTCCCTACAAGGAACGTCGAATGGTACGTGACCAGCTCCCCAGGTGGTGGTTCTGATATTTTCACCCGCACCCTGATGGACATCATGGTTGGTGAGAATCTGGTGAATGATAAGAATATTGTCATTCAGTACAAGACCGACGGTGCTGGTGAAGTTGGACGCCTGTTGGTTTCCAACATGAAGGCTGGTCCCCAGGCAGACCACACTCTGTTGACCTTCAACAGTGGCGACCTGATGCCGATGGTTAAGAATACAAACAACCGTTTTGAGAACTTCCAGCCCATCGCACACCTTGCAGTAGACAAGCATTTGATCTTCGTCAATGAAATGTCTCCTTTCAACAGTTTTGAAGATGTCATTGCAGCCCTTAAGGCTGGCAAGAACGTCACTCTGGCTGGTTCCAAAGGTGATGACATCGGCTGTCACGCTGCCCTTGCCAAGGAACTTGGTGTTTCTGTGGATCAGTTCGCATACATTACACACGATGCTTCCAGTGGAGCCATCACCGCAATCCTCGGCAACCACTATGACCTGCTTATCAGCAAGCCCGCCGCTGCTTCCCAGTATGTTGAAGCTGGCAAGATCAAGCCGATCCTCGCTCTTTCCACCAGCCGTTTCCCCGGCAACCTCGGTTCCGCACCAACGCTCAAGGAGCTTGGGTACAAGAACGTTGAGGTTCCTAACTGGAGATCTGTTGTAGGACCTAAGAACATGAGCCCTGAAGCTGTCGCTTATTGGAGTGATGTGTTCAAGCAGGTCTCTGTACAAGATGCTTGGACCAAGGGGTATATCGAGAAGCAGAAGCTCGTACCCGACTTCATGGACCACAATACTTTCAAGGCATATGGTACACAGTTCCAGGCTGAGTATCTTGCATCCATCGGAAAGGACAAATAAGCGGACATTCTCTGCTGAATACGATGTATCATAATCGGGGGATGGGGGAGAGCGCTCTTTCATCCCTCGATTCAATTATCGCTTGCTGGTCTGACATACCTTGCTTTCACCAAAAGGAGGCATCCATGAAAAAAGTTGCCATCATATATACTGTTCGTCCGGTTCTTGGGACCTTTCCTGAACTGTTACAGGAAGTGGTGGGTGAACCTTTGAAGATTCATAACCTGCTTGATGATTTTCTCGCATCGGATCCCGGAGAGAGCGGAGTCTTCTCCGTGGAGAACCATAACCGTCTTTTCAATGACATCAAGTCCTGTGAACTGACAGGTGCTGACCTCATTGTGGTGACGTGTTCTACCCTGACCCCTGCTGTCCAGCTCATACGGCCGTTCATCAAGGTCCCCATCGTTGCCATCGATGACGCTATGACCGAGAAGGCTGTTCGCATTGGGTCGAAGATACAAGTAATCGCAACTGCCGCGAGCACCATCAAGCCGACTATAGCCAAGCTTGAGCAAGAAGCTAAGCTTGCTGGTGTTACTGTCCATATTGAAGCCGAAGATAATGAGACTGCCTATGCTGCTATGAAGCGAGGAGACTTGGCCACCCATGACAGGCTGGTGCTTGGACGGATAGCCAAGGTTACAGGCTTTGACTCCATAGTGCTTGCCCAAGCTTCCATGGGCCATCTGCAAGCGGAGGCTGAAAAACTTGCAAACGTACCGGTTCTGGCATCCCCCCGACTCTGTTGTGAGCGAGTAAAACACCTGCTCCTAAAGGAGGACGCATGAAAGACCCCATTCACAATTACTGCCGTTTGGGCATAGTGCTGGGCATGGCATATCCTGAGTGTACAACCAGTGAAGAGGCATATCTCGCCTCACTGAAGAAACTGCTTGTCGATCCATTTTTTCAGGTAGTGGAGTTGGGCTCCCTCCCTTTCCCCTCTATCGAGGAGGAGGTGACGTCAATGGTCAGGGTCGCTCACTGCGACATGACCTTCAGCGGACACTCCTTGCTGTTTTCCCAGAAACTGAACATCAACAGCCTTGATGAAGAGGAGAGAAAGAGAGCTGTTTCAGTATTACAGACTGGAATTGACCAGGCCTATAGCTGGGGGTGCGAAGAGTTTCAGTTCCTTTCCCGCCAGTATGAGGTGGGAAAAGAAGAGGCCTACCTGCAGCAGCTGATCCTCTCCACCAAAGAGCTCTGTGCCTATGCCAAAGAAAAAGGCGATATGAGCGTATGCCTTGAGGTGTTTGACCATACCATCGACAAGAAGTCCCTGCTCGGTCCCGCCCTTTTGGTACGGAAGTATGCTGAAGCGGTCTGCAATGAGTATGATAATTTTGGAATCATGGTCGACTGTTCCCATATACCCATGATCGGCGAGAGCATCGATGAGGCCATAGACCCTGTGAAGGAGTACATAAGCCATGTCCACATGGGCAACACCTTCATCAGTGATCCTGACCATCCAAGCTATGGGGACTATCATCCCCGATTCGGCTATCCC
>CAYMRN010000262.1:0-3194 GCA_964392855.1 uncultured Sphaerochaeta sp. | reverse complement strand
TGACAGCAACCTTTAAAATATGTGTTTGCGCTTTCTGCTACCGGAGGAAATTCCTTTCATTTACATCCAGACGATCTCCCTGTAGTAGCGTGCAGCACCTTCATGGACAGGAAGTCCTGCAAGGTCCTTGACGGTGTCCTTTGGATTGACCTTCTTCAAAGGGGCTTGGGTGGCCATCAACTCATCAAAGTTTTCCCAGAAGGACTTGGTCAGTTCATAGATGACATCATCATCAACCCTGGCATCGGTGCAGACGGTCATCTTGATAGCTGAGGTGAGGACATCACTGTCCTGGTTGGGATAGGTTCCAGCAGGGATTGTGTATGGGCCATACCAAGGGAACTCCTCATTAAGCTTCTCAATAAGGCTTGCATCGAGGTTGAGCAGCTTCCCTCCAGCAGTGGACAGCATCTCAGTTACTGCGGCATTGGGAATACCTGCCATGATCCAAGCACCATCAAGCTGCTTGTTGCGCATGAGGTCGATAGCTTCGGTAAAACCTACATACTGCACCTTAAGGTCATCAGGATAGTTTACTCCGCTGGTCTGCAGGTGGATGCTCGTTTCAACTTCTGTTGTCGATCCTGGAGCACCTGAGGCAAAGCGCTTGCCTACCAAGTCGGTAAGTGAATTGATACCACTGTTGCCTGTTACCACAACCTGGTTTGGATTGGCATAGAGGCCGATCATTACCCTTAGGTTGGGGTTAGCCCTTCCCTCAAAGGATCCTATTCCGTTGAAGGACTCGTACATGATGGAGGTTACAGCGACACCAAGCTGGGCTTCGCCATCTGCTATCATATTAAGGTTCGCAATTCCCCCTGCACTGGCCTGGGCACTGGCACGAACATTGGGAAGCTTAGTGTTCCACATGTTGCTCATGGCAGCTCCTAGGGGGTATATGGCCCCAGTTGTTGCTGCGGTCGGGAAGTTTATTACCGTTTTCTGCGTCTTTGGCCCGGACTCCTGTGCTCCTGCTGCAAATAGTGCAGAGGGGATCAGGAGGGCTGCAATTACAAGCAGTACAAGTACTCTGGATTTCTTCATGTTAATTTCTCCTTAACTAGTGATTTGTTCTGTAAAAACTGGATAAAAAAGATAGTGGCAAAAATAAGCAGTGCGGCCATATCGGTGATGAGCTTTGTCTCGATAAACAGCAGCCCTGCTACGACAAGCAGCACTCTTGCGATCATGTTGAGCCTTGCGAACAGATAGCCCTGTAATCCTGCAGAGAGGACAATGACCCCGATCGAAGAGGTCGCCACTGCCCTGAGGGTAACTAACAGCGGTGTGCTTGCAACCGTGCCCAGCAATAGGATTGGATTGTTGAGGAAGAAGAAGGGGAGTATGAAACCAGTCAGCCCAAGCTTGACGGCTATGAGGCTGGTCTTGGTCTGGTCTGAATCAGCGATGCCGCTGGCAACGTAGCTGCTCATTGCCACAGGGGGTGTGATATTGGAAAGGCAGGCATAGATAAGGCAGAACATATGGGCTGCCATGGGAATCGCCCCAGCCTGTATCAATACCGGTACGGATACGGTGGAGACAATTACATAGGCGGCCACTCCAGGGACTCCCATGCCTAGGACAATGCTCATAAGCATGACCATGAAGCCTGCGAGGTAGAGTTGGCCTTCACCGACAACCCTCAAGATGATATAGCCGAAGTTCAGGCCTAGGCCTGTGAGCGAGACCGTGCCGATTATCACTCCGATGATCGCACAGCTCATCCCAACAGCAATGGCTGACCGCGACCCCTCGACAGTCGCCTGGACTATGACAGGCCAGGTCATGCGAGTTTCCTTGCGAAGCCAAGAGGCCAAGACTGTTGCGAAGATGGAGACCACTGCAGCAAAGAGTGGGGTATAGCCAAAAACGAGAAGTCCGATAAGGACTACCAGGGGAATAACCAAGTGCCCCTGTTTCTTGATAACTTCCATCGCTACAGGAATATTCTCTTTGCTCAGGCCCGATAGCCCTAGGCGTTTGGCTTCAAAATGTACTGCAAAAAGGAGGGTAAGGTAGTAAAGGAACGCAGGAATGGTGGCCGCAAGCAGGACCGCAGTGTAGGTAACACCCATAAATTCAGCCATGACAAACCCTACGGCTCCCATGATCGGAGGTGCGAATTGGCCTCCGGTTGAGGCAACTGCCTCAACTGCTGCAGCGAACTCTTTCTTGTACCCGGTTTTTTTCATCATCGGGATGGTGATGGTTCCTGTGGTTGCGACATTGGCTATTGCTGAGCCGTTGATCATACCCAAAAGGGCGCTGGCAAGGACAGCGACCTTTGCAGGTCCTCCGGCAGTCCTGCCCACCATGGTCAGGGCAATATCGTTGATGAATTGGCTGAATCCACTATACTTCAGATAGGAGCCGAACAGGACAAAAAGGAAGATATAGGTTGCGCTGACTCCGATGCCAACGCCGAAGATCCCTTGGCTGCCCCAGATCATATGATTGAGGACTCGTTTCATGCTGAAGCCAACATGTCCAAGTTCACCGGGAATAAATTTTCCAAAAAAGTTAAACAGGAAAAACACCAAGCCGAGGATAGCCAGGTTTTTGCAGGCGCGTCGGCCTGCCTCAAAGATAAGGAGCATGGCAGCAGCTGCTATAACCAGGTCGAATGACAGTAGGTAGCCTCCACGGCGGGCTACAACTGTATAGTTTTTCAATAGGTATCCAAAGGTAAAGATGGTAACGGCCAAAAGGACCAGGTCCCAAACCGGTGGTAGGGCTCGCGAGCGTTGTTCCTTTGCATAGGTAGGGAATAGTAGGAAGGTGAATCCCAAAAGGAAGAAAAGGTGCCAGGTACGCAGGGACATCGCATCGATGGACCCGAGGGTGTTTGCATAAATCTGAAAAGTCGCCCACACCATAAACAGCACAGTGACGAGCGTGCCAAGTGGACCTGTATATATACGTAATTTGCTATCGGGTTCTTTTTCCCCTAAGAGTTCTTGCGCCTTGATCTCTTCGTCAGAAAGCAAGGCCTGTGTATGTTGTTCCATGCGTACCACCCCAAAAGTAATCTCCAATCTATTGGGTGTTCAGCTTTTTGTCAATTTGGATATGCAATATTAAGTATATTTATGACAAAAATATACTTAAAGCAAAGGAAGCTAGCCCAATTCCTAGCTAAAGGGTCCTGTTTAGTACATCCAAACCAAAAAGGAAGGGCCAGTACCAGA
>CAYMRN010000261.1:0-3197 GCA_964392855.1 uncultured Sphaerochaeta sp. | reverse complement strand
CAGGCAAAGACCTCAAGGAGGGCATCCCTACCCTTCCCCTGCTGCTTGCCCTTGAGGCGGAAGAGGGCTTGCCAGACAAGGAGAGAAGGCTCACCCGTCTGTTGCAATCGAAAAAGAAGCCGCTATCGCAGCCGGCCGTTGCCAAGGCGGTGGTGTTGGTGGAACTCTTAGATGGTATACAAAAAGCTGATAATATTGCACAATCCTACAAGGATCGTGCCTTGAGAGATATTCAAACTCTCAAAAATACAACAATCTCAACACAACTGAGCCAGCTTTTTGAAAAACTGGCCCAACGATCCGGATAGGAATAAAAACTCATGCAAGAAAGGGATATAGAGCAAGAAATCACCAGTGAAGAGAGGGCCTTTCATGAGGGTTATGACACGACGCTCGCATTTCTGGAAAGCCGCATCAAGCTTTCAAACGTGAAGGTTACCGACCTGGAAGGTGAGCTGCATCACCTGACCATATATGAGGGCCATGACTGGGTGGGAAGGGGTGAGCTGAAGAACTCAGAGATCCAAGGACAGATATACGCGTATATGGCGGTCATCGACAACATGAAAAAGAATACCAAGCCTGAAAGAGAATAATGCTCTTTCAGGCTTGTTTTGATTAATCTGCCAACAGCTTGTTGCCTTCAAGGCTTCGTAAGGCTGATATCTCTTCAGTCACTTCCATGACACCAAGATACTCACCGCTTTCAGAACGTACAGCATAGTAGCGGATCATGATAAACTTGTCCCCCTTCTGCAGCCAGAAGGACTCTTCATCCTTAACCCCTGCCTTAAAATCCTCTACCAGCTTCTCTACAATATGCAAACTCTTAGGTGGGTGACAGTGCGCCACCTCCCTTCCAATGATGCTTCGAGTCCTGGGGAAGACCCGTTCTTTCCCTTCTGAAAAATACCGGACCTTATCATCCTTACCTACAAACGTGATGTCACCGGGCAAGGTGTTGAGCATGCACCTCAACTCCTCAAGGGTAAAGGCTCCGCTGGGGAGCTGCACCTTGTCACCAGACTGCTCAAGGGTATCGCTCTTTCCGCTCATGCTGAAATTCCAGCGATACCAGGTGAGGGCATCACTGGGAGAGGCCCCTTCAATGCCACCGTTGAAACAGTAGCCGATATCAGCACTGTCACGTGCGACGGTCAGCCAATCATCACTGTCAAGGTTCTCAAGCAGCATCGGCATGAGGATGTTGTCTTCCTTGGTGATCATGCTCTTGACCTGCTCCAATAGCTTCTCCACTGTGGGCAGCACTGCCTTACCCTTGGAGGGCAGGTCAGAAAGGACCTCTTTCCACAGGGCACGAATCTCGTCATCCACACCCCACATCACCTTAGGGGGTGCCGTGATCCCTGCCTTCTCCAGATAGGGAAAAAGCAGGTTCTCTTTTCTCTGGTAGTGCACATGCAGCTTGGACAGGCTTTTCACCGCCTGGTGCAGTGCTGTGGTATTCTTCTCTGAACTGTCCTTGGCAAAGGCAGCCAGTGCCGGCTCAAACTCTTTTGCAAGGAAGGCCTGCAGACCAGCATTCTCGCCCTTGAAAACGAATGCGGGATGACCTGGTATGGTGTCCACCTGCTTGCTCTTGCTTACAGACTGAAGGGTATCCTCAAAGACAAAGGCATGCACATCACAGAGCTTCTGCACCTGCTCAAGAGCCATCCCCTCTTCCATGAGCTGCTTCTCTGCCGCTGCAAGGTCTTCAGCGCTGACCTGGCCAAACTCACGCAGGAACTCCTCTTTCACTGACTCAGGGCTAGCTCCGCTATGCAGCTTCTCTATGATCTCTTTCAACTGTATTTTTTTCTTTTGGTCCATTATATGCTCCTTGTTTGCAAGGTACTAAAACAAAACCCACACGACCACTCGGATTAGGAGAGGCTGTGCAGGTTGATGGGGACGGGCTTAAAGGCCGGTCAATAGGGACTGGTAATGTACTGCTCCAGTTCACCGATCTGAAAATCACGCTCCTCCAAGGAGAGCTTTACCACATCCCCTATGGAGATCATGCCCACAAGCTTTTCGCGCTCGACAACTGGCAGGTGTCTGAAGTGCCCTGCCGTCATCAGCTGGAGACATTCTTCCAGGCTCTGTGCAGGATTCACATACGTGACCGCTGTGGTCATGACCTCACGCACTTGGATCGATGCAGTATTCAGATGTTCCAGCTTGCGGGAAAAATGGCGAATGATGTCACGCTCGGAGAGGATGCCCTTGATATTATTTTCCTTGTCGACAACCAGCAGGGCCCCTATCTTATGTTCGGTCAGCTTCAGAAGGGCATGGGCGAGAGTATCATCAGCACTGATGGTAAAAACCTTGTTTCCTTTCGTATCAAGAATCGATTGGACATTAGCCATAAACTGCCTCCTTTTGTACTTTCAAGAACGATACCATCTAAATAGTAGCCCACGAAACCCCAAAGCGCAAGGTAATATCATTTCTCGTATATCAAGATTTATTTTTTGACAATTAAAATCCAATTCTCACATATATAGATTCCTACCAGCCTAATTGCCATGAACAAACATTTACGGTATACATAGCAATCAGCACTGGATATAAGGATCGTACCGAATGAATATCATACTCTATGGGGGGACGGCAATCTTGCTGGCCCTCTCCTTTACAAAGGACAGGAAAAAGAGCCTGCATGCCCTCAGGAAAGCTTGGAAGGCATTTGAGAATATCCTTCCCCAGTTTCTGGTCGTAATACTTGTAGTGAGCCTGTTGCTCTCCCTGTTGGACCATGACATGATCTTGCGGATCATAGGATCAGAATCGGGTTGGTTTGGCATCGTGCTTGCCTCCCTGGTGGGTGCTGTCACCCTTATCCCGGGTTTTGTAGCCTTCCCCACTGCAGCTCTGCTGTTGCAAGGAGGGGCTGGGTACATGCAGATCGCAGCCTTCATCTCCTCGCTGATGATGGTGGGTATCGTAACGCTTCCGGTTGAGATACGGTATTTCGGCAAACGCCTGGCTATCATGAGGAATACCTTGGGCTTCTTCTTCTCGTTTGTAGTCGCTTCGGTGATTGGAACTGTCATGGAGGTCCTGCTATGAAAGCATTTCTAGTACGCTATAAGGCATTTTTCATTGTACTCGCCCTAATGGTCCTCTATGGAGCATTCAACTGGGAAGTGGGACAGAAAGTGTTTGAAACCACTATCTACCAACTGTGG
>CAYMRN010000260.1:0-3201 GCA_964392855.1 uncultured Sphaerochaeta sp. | reverse complement strand
CTTGATAGTTTCGATCACGCTTTGACAGAGACTGAGCTCCCCCTTCTGGGATTGCTACACTGTGATGTGGGTGCTCCATCTTCGAGCAGATATGCCCCTGTCGCCCTTCATGATTTCAACCGGACCTCCGTCCCCTTATGGGTGCTTGGGCATATACATAAGGCAGAAGTGCTGAAAGGGGGGAACGCCTTCTATTGTGGGTCGCCCTATGCATTGGACAGTAATGAGGAGGGGATGCACGGGCTCTGGCTCCTGGAAAGGGAAGGTAAGGGAAATTGGAAGGAGCCCCTTCTGATCCCACTCTGCCCATATCGTTTTGAGAGTTGCACAGTCAGCCTCGATGGTGTCCAAAGTGAGGATGAGGCCAGGGCGGCCTTATCCCGATCGCTGCGGGAATTTGCCTCTGAAATTCCTTTTGGCGGGACCTTGCTCTGCTCCCTTATCCTTGAAGGGACCATCGCCCGTACCCTTGATATGAGGAATATCTTCACTCAGGAGAAACTGGAAGTCCTCTGGACCCAAATCGAAGATTGGGAAGTGCGCCCGCTCGCACGCCTGCAGGACAACACGGTATTCGATGTCGACCTGCAGGAACTCTCTGAAGGGACCAGTGCCATAGCCCTGTTGGCGAGAAAACTCCTTGAAAAGTCTGAGCTGAAGAGAATGGCTGCCCAGTACAAGAGCCTTGATATGGAGAGCCTTCATGCCCCAGCTTTCCAGCATGTGGATCAGAGCTCGATCATCAAAAGTGAAGAGGAGTACATCAGGCTGGCAACCCAGGCGGCCAAGCGATTGCTGTTCTCCATGATCAACAGCGAGCAGGGGGGGCCCAGATGAAGAGGAAATTTTGGATCAAGGATATACGGGTACATAAGAGCCCTGGCTTTGAAGCCGGAACATTCCCTCCCATACAAGAGCTTGGTGAGCACCTGAATATTATCTGGGGCCCTAATGGAGTTGGAAAATCCACCCTGACACGCTCAATGCGCTCCCTTATCTGGAAAAGTGGGGTCAGCAATGAAGTAGAGACAAGCGGTACCCTACAGACTGATGAATCCTTATGGGGTCTCTCCCTCGCCAATGGAAGGTTGCGACAGACACGCCTATCGGATAATCAGGAAATATCACTACCCGGACGCAATGATGAACTGAGTGAAAGTTATTGGTTCACCTTGCACGAGCTGTTACAGGAAGATGCTGGCAATGCAGCGACTTTCCTACATGAAGTACGCACCCGTATGCAGGGAGGAATCGACCTGGGCTCTGCATGTGAGAAGGCTGGAGGCATTTCCACATTCGCCAGGGCGACTGTCTCGCAGGCAAGAGATGCCAAGGCAGCGATCGAATCACTGAAGAAAGTCATTCGGGAACAGGAAGAACACCAGCATATACAGGATGACATCGATGCTTTGCAGCGTGAAATCGATGAGGGCTCCTCCTTGTCCAAAAGAAAAAGCGTCATTGAGCGTGCACTGTTTCTGATAGAAACAAAAGAGGCTATCGATACCCTACAGCGCAAACTGGCCTCATATGATCCTGCCATAGGTTCCCTCACTACCGATGCATCCCGACGAGCGGAAGAACTGAAGGAGGCACTAAAAAAAGCAGAAGATGATTTTGACAGCTGTGCCAGACTTGGTGAGGAGCTTACCCAAGAGTTTAGGGAGTGCTCTGTTGAGGAGAGGCATCTGCAGGATAAGGAAAAATCTCTGCGTTTGAAGAAGAAGCTTGATGAGTTTGAAAAGGCGACACTAGCAAGAAAAGCCAGTTTCGATAGGTTTTCCCAAGCAAAGGAGACACTAGAGGAATGGGAGAGGGAACACTCATGGCTGATGCGTGACCCTCCAAACGAAGCGACTCTCTCAGCCTATGTTGAAAAATTGAAAAAAATCGCCTCGGAATGCGAACCGCTACGTTGCAGTCTGGATGCCCATACAAGACTTGTGGAGTCCCTGGGGGAGTATGAACATACCGTACATACTGCCAAGGAACTCTCAAAACTACAACTTCGCCTCTCTGACTGGATGTCCCTCTCCTGGAAACTGCAGGGAAGCCAAGAAGGGGATCCCCTGAAAGCCGGCATCAGGAACAAGATTCTTTTGCTAGTCAGCCTGATCGGAATCCTCGCCTCGGCACTGGGGATTTTTGTGCACCCTGTGCTGTTCATTGCAGGACCGCTTGCAATACTCGGCGTCCTTGTCCTGTTGTTACCCGCTTCAGGCAGGAATTCTTCTTTCAAAATGAAAGAAAACGAGCATAGGGAGAAGACAAGGGAACTGCAGCAGATGACGGCTGAACTGGGTATTGAAGGCCCTGATAGGTGGGATATCGAATCCTGTCAGGCTTTCAATCTCTTTTTGGAAGAACAGATATCTGCAACATGGCAGATTGAGCAGATGAACCGTCAGCGTAAGCTGGCTAACGGGCTCGTTGAAACTTCCCAAGGGAAGTTGAGCCGTTGGGTCAGTGATTGGAGGGATGCCGCCCTTGCCATTGGGTTGCAGGATGATGAGGCGCGTCTTGAAGGGGCGCAGTTCTTCCATTTTGCCCAAAGGCTGGAAACCTGGAGTACCTACCGAATTGCATATGTGAAAGCAAAAAAGGCAATGGAGTTGGACGAAGATGAGAGTGCCAAAGCACTTTTGGCCCTGCAGAACGAACTGGAAACTGAAGAGAGTGATTTGCCCGCGCTCAAGACAATGAGCGAAAGCCTATACAAGCGGCTGGAAAAAGCGGCGACATTGCAGATTGCACTTGAGAACAACTCCCATCAGATCGCGTCCCTTCGCGATGAAAAAAGGATACGTAGGGAAGCCCTGCAGAAATTCTGGGAGACGAGCGGGCTGCCCTTCGGAGCGGAAGAACGACTTGAGAGCCTCTCTTCCCAAGTGGAAGAGTGGCAAGACCTCCAACGTGCGCTCAGGCATACGCAAACTTTGTATGATACTGCAACTGAGGAATCCCCCGCTGCTTTGGATTTGTCGAAAACTTTCACGGCTGAGGATTTGCGGCAACAGTCTGAGCAGATTGCAGGACAACAGGAGGTCTTGAATAGGAAACGGCAGAGTCTTGGAGGGCTGATCAAGACCTATGACGACCTGAAGTTCGGTTCTGCACTGTCCAAGGCGCAGTTGCAACAGGCTAAGACCCTAGAGGAGTTGGAAACATTCCGTCAGGAGCAGGTTATGATGAGGATGGTCT
>CAYMRN010000259.1:0-3217 GCA_964392855.1 uncultured Sphaerochaeta sp. | reverse complement strand
GCTCAAGCTCAAACAGAAAAAGGCTGCTGTCTTTGGCTGTTATGGCTGGAGTGGAGAGAGTGTGGAGGTTCTGGATGAGCTTCTGGTCAAGGCTGGATTCGAGGTTGTCGGTCCCAAGGTAAAGGTAAACTGGAATCCCAAGCGGGAGAATCTCTTGGAGATGAAGGGTATCGCAGAGGCCCTGACCAAGTAGTCTGCAGCCCCTTTGGGGAAGGTGATATCTGAAAGATACTGTTTCTCTTTTTGGTTTAGGTCGTAGTGTGGGAGCTGTCTCTTCTGGCAAGAAGAGACAGCTCCTCTTCATTTTGGTTATTGCAGGCATAGTGTGCTCGTGATAGAGTTCCTTTGGAGGATCTATGGAAAGGACATGGCACCAAGGGCTCAACTATGAATCCATGCTTCGGGCGAACAAGAACTCTGAAGCAAAGACACAAGAGGCCTTCGCCATGGCCCTCACCCGTCTTGATACTACAGAGCCACTTCCGCTTCATCTGGGCGAGTATGCCTCCCTCCTGGGTGTTGCGCAGTCCCATCTCAGCGAAGCCTATCTTGCTTGTCGTCCTGCCTTTGAAGCCATGGACCGGTCAGTTCAGGTACTGACATGGGAACATCCCCTCTGGCCCAAGCAAGTTAACAGCTTTGCCTACTGTCCCCGGTTCCTCTATGTGCGTGGCAATGCCTCGCTGTTGAGCCAGCCCTCGCTATCGGTCATAGGAACCAGAAGCCCTTCCCTGGAGGGCAAGAAACGTGCAGCCCAATCTGCCATAGCACTTGGCAAGGCTTCCTATGTTGTAGCTAGCGGGCTCGCCTTGGGTATTGACGGGGTGGCACACAAGACAGCCTTGGACCATGGGTTTCCTACCTTTGCAGTCCTTGGGACCCCCCTTACCTCCTGCTATCCTCCTGTTCATGCGCTCCTGCAGGAGGAGATAGCCACTCGTGGGGCCTTAGTTAGCAGGTTTGCCCCTTCCACACAAACCCAGAAGTGGTTCTTCCTGCTTCGGAACCGTCTGATGAGCGCCCTCTCACTCGGCTCTGTTGTGGTGGAGGATCGTGATGGGGGAGGGGCCGTAAGACAGGCTGCCTTTGCCTTGGAACAGAAGAAATACCTGTTTCTCTACCAAAGCAGTCTGGACAACCATAGTTTCCTCTGGCCAAAAGAGTTCGCTTACCGGCCGAGAGTTTTTGTGGTAAAGCAAGCAGCAGATATTCCCAGAGTCTTGGAGAAGGCAGAAAAGAGTCGGAAGCAGGTGGGAAAAGTAGTACAAAAGAGCGTTCAGCTCGACCTCGGTCTCTAATCTGCCTTGACATACATTCGCTGGGGATACTACTATCATGACATATGAAAAACCAACTAACAGCAAACCAGCTACGACAGAAATATATTGATTTCTTTGTGTCAAAGGACCACACACAGATCAGTGGTGCCTCCCTCATCCCTGAAAATGATCCGACTGTCCTGTTTACCACAGCCGGTATGCACCCTCTTGTGCCCTACATCCTGGGTGAGGAGCACCCCTCTGGCAAGCGACTGACCAACTACCAGAAGTGTATCCGAACAGGGGACATTGAGGCTGTTGGGGACCCCCACCACCTCACCTTTTTTGAGATGTTGGGAAACTGGTCCCTTGGGGATTACTACAAAGAGGAAGCGATCGACTTCAGCTATGAGTTCTTGACCAGGGTGCTTGGTATCGACCACTCCTTGCTTTCGGTTACCGTCTTTGCAGGCGATGATGAGGTTCCTCGTGATGAAGAAGCTGCCGATGCCTGGAGAAAGCACGGTATCCCTGATGAAAGGATCTACTTCCTTCCGCGTGAAGACAACTGGTGGGGACCTGCCGGTGAGACCGGTCCTTGTGGGCCTGACAGCGAGATGTTCATGGACACAGGACGTCCTTCTTGTGGACCTGATTGCCGTCCAGGCTGTCATTGTGGCAAGTATTTTGAAATTTGGAACGATGTGTTCATGGGCTATAAGAAAAATGCCGATGGCACCTTCTCTGAGATGGAAAGGAAATGTGTCGATACTGGAATGGGCATCGAGCGCACCATCGCTGTCCTTCAGGGCAAGACGTCCGTGTATGAGACTGAGATCTTTGTTCCCATCATCGAAGGCATCGAGAAGTTGAGTGGAAAAGAGTATGGTAAGGATGAAGATACCGATATCTCTATCCGCATTCTCGCCGACCATGTGCGCACCAGTGTCTTTATCCTTGGTGACCCCAAGGGCATGGCCCCTTCCAATGTAGGGCAGGGCTATATCCTCAGAAGGCTTATCAGGCGCGCTGTTCGTCATGGACATAAGCTGGGTATCAGTGGCTCGTTCCTAGGGAATCTGGCAGAGACGGTGATGGACCTCTATGGCGAACCCTATCCGGAATTGGAACAGAACAAAGAGTTTGTCCTCAAGGAACTAGCCTCTGAGGAGGCTAAGTTCTCGGATACACTCACAAAGGGTGAGCGCGAGTTTGAGAAGATGCTTCCCAATCTGTTGAAGGGTTCATCGCGTCAGTTGAGTGGCAGAACAGCTTTCAAGCTCTATGATACCTATGGCTTCCCTCTTGAGCTTACCCGTGAACTTGCCAAGGAGCATGGCTTTAGTGTTGATGAGGATGGCTTCAAAAAAGCGTTTGAGAAGCATCAGGAGATAAGCCGCAGTGGAGCCGAACAACAGTTCAAAGGCGGCCTGGCCGACCACAGTGACAAGACTACAGCCTTGCATACAGCGACCCACATGCTACATAGGGCACTGATAAACGTGCTTGGTGACCATGTTGGGCAGAAAGGTTCCAACATCACCGTTGAGCGCCTTCGCTTTGACTTCACCCATCCCTCTCCGATGACAAAGGAGGAGATCCAGGAGGTTGAGGATATGGTCAATCGGGAGATTGAGCGTAACCTGGATGTCAAAGTTGAGAGCATGACCTTGGAAGAGGCCAAGGAGGCAGGAGCCATTGCTTTCTTTGAAGGCAAGTATGGTGAGCAGGTAAAGGTCTATTCGATCGGAGACTACTCCAAGGAGGTCTGTGGAGGTCCCCATGTGGAGAATACTTCCGTGATGGGTCACTTCAAGATCAAGAAGGAGCAGTCATCCTCTGCAGGGGTGCGAAGGATCAAGGCAGTGCTGGAGTAGGGCTCCTTGCTGAAATGACGAATCAACGGATTAATACCACACCTATATGGAACAAGGGCAGGACGAGAGTCTTGCCCTTGT
>CAYMRN010000258.1:0-3219 GCA_964392855.1 uncultured Sphaerochaeta sp. | reverse complement strand
GTCAGACAGGAGGATTATGTCCGTAGTAACCATGAAGAGCCTGCTAGAATCAGGCGTGCATTTCGGTCACCAGACCAAACGATGGAATCCCAAGATGGCTCGTTTCATTTTCAGCCAGAGAAATGGGATCCATATCATTGACTTGCAGAAGACCTCTGCTTGTATCGTTGAAGCGTACGACGCAGTTCGTGCAGTAGTAAAACAGGGCAAGACCGTCTTGTTTGTCGGCACCAAGAAACAGGCTCAGCAGGCTATTGAGACTGAGGCAAAGCGCTGTGGAATGCCCTACATCAACAACCGTTGGCTCGGCGGTATGCTGACCAACTTCTCAACCATCAAGAAGTCCATCTCCACCCTCAAGAAGATTGAGAAGATGGAAAATGATGGCACCTTTGAATCCCTGACCAAGAAAGAAGTCTCCCTGCTCACCAAGCAGAAGATCAAGCTTGAGAAGAACCTTGGCGGTATCAAGGACATGAAGGACCTCCCCGGAGCGATCTTCATCATTGACACCAAGAAGGAAGCCATTGCTGTTGCAGAGGCAAAACGTCTGGGCATCCCCGTGATTGCAGTCGTTGACACCAACTGCGACCCCACCGACATCACCTACCCTATCCCCGGAAACGATGACGCCATCCGTGCCATCAGCCTCTTTGTCGAGATCATTGCCAATGCAGTGATTGATGCTGATAACGAAGCCGGAATCCAGATCATCGAGAGCCTCGGAAACGAAGAGGAAGTTGAAGAAGAGATTGTTGAAGAGGTTGATGAAGAGGTTGTCTTCTCCACAGAAGAGGGTGCTGAATTCTCCAAGTTTGATGAAGAGAAAGAGAAAGTGACCGAGCCCGTTGTAGAGGAAGAGGTCGCTGACGACAAGAGTGCTATCACCGTCGACGAAGAGACCCTCTACGAGGACTAAGGAGCAAATATGGCAATTACCGCTGAAGATGTAAAAAGATTGCGTGACGCCACTGGCGCAGGCATGATGGATTGTAAGAAGGCACTGATGAAGTCCAATGGTGATTTCGATGTAGCCAACAAATACCTCAAGGAGATGGGCCTCGCCGCCATCGCCAAGAGGCAGGATAGGGCGACAAACAATGGCCGTGTATTTGTGAGAGTGACCGATGACAAGGCTGTCATCGTCCAGCTCTCATGCGAAACCGACTTTGTTGCTGGGAACGCCCAGTTTGCAGAGCTTGGTGAGAATATCTGCACAGTAGTTGTGGAAAAGGGCTACACCGAGATCAATGACGAGCTCAACGCCATGGTCAACGACCTGATCACCGTCATCAAGGAGAACATGGCCCTCAAGCAGGTTATCGTCCTCCCCCTTGGTGAGAATGAGTTTGCCTCCAGCTATGTCCATGGCGAAGGTTCCCTCGGTGTTGTTGTTCGCTTCAAGGCCGACAAGCCAGCCCTTGCCAATGATGAGCAGGTAAAGGAGTTTGCAAACGACTGTGCCCTGCACGTCGCTGCTTTCACCCCTTCCTACTTCTCCACCTCGACAGTCGACCCTGCCTATATTGCAGAGCAGACTGAGATCTTTACAGCCCAGGCAGCAATGCTTGATAAGCCGGCAAAGGTTGTTGAGGGAATCGTTAAGGGCAAGCTCAGCAAGCACCTTGCAGAGATCTGTTTCCTCCAGCAGAAATTCGTCAAGGACGACTCTGTGACTGTGGAACAGAAAGCAAAGGAAGTCGGCAAGGCAGCCGGTGGGTCTCTGGAAATTCTAGGCTTCACCTACATCCTTGCTGGCCAAGCTTCCTGCGCTGTCTAACGTTCATCGACTTATTCCAACCGCTCACCCCTGTGAGCGGTTGTCCTATTGGAGATTTGTATGCTACAGGTATTAGAGACTTGCGAAAGCAAGATGAAAAAAAGTCTTGAAAGTCTTGAAAAGGACTTTTCCTCATTGAGAACCGGACGTGCTTCCGTTTCCCTCTTAGATAAGATTCGTGTCGAATACTACGGTAACGAGACTCCTATCAATCAGGTTGCAACCATCAGTGTTCCAGAGGCTCGGATGATCGTCATCCAGCCATGGGACAAAACTGTCCTCTCGGCAATCGAGAAGGCTATTCTCAAAAGCGACCTTGGCCTCCCCCCAAACAATGACGGCAAGCTGATCCGCCTCAACTTCCCACCCTTGAACGAGGAGAGAAGAAAGACGCTGGTCAAAACTGCAAAGGCAACTGCCGAGCAGACGAAGATTGCTATCAGGAATGTACGACGGGAAGCTATGGACGAGCTGAAAAAAATGGAAAAAGCCAGTGAGATCAGCGAAGACCAACAAAAGGACGCAGAGGCAGAAATCCAGAAATTGACAGACTCCTACATTGCAGATGTGGTTACTCTTGCAGATGATAAGGAGAAGGAGATCATGGAAATCTGATGCAAGATACACCGGCTGTCCCCAAGCACCTTGGCATTATCATGGACGGGAACGGGAGGTGGGCACAAAAGCGTGCCCTCCCCCGTGCTGCAGGCCATCTTGAGGGCCTCAAGGCCCTCAAGCGTGTCATCAAAGAGGCCTCAGTTCTTGGCATCGAGTTTGTCACCTTCTATGTGTTCTCCACTGAGAACTGGAAACGAAGCGCTCAGGAGGTATCCTACCTCATGAGCGTGCTGGTATCCAAGCTTCATGGGGAACTTGCCTTCTATACCAAGCATGGGATACGAATCCTTGTCTGTGGAGATATGGACCGCCTTCCTCTGAATGTGCAGTCAGTCATAGAGTCTACGGTCAAGGCAACTGAACACAATACTACCATCAGCTGCATTCTTGCCATCAATTATGGAGGGCAGGATGAGATATGTCGGGCGGTCAATCGCTGTCTGGCCAAGGACCCTCACAGGGTGCTGACCCAGAGCGATATTCGTTCGAATCTGGACTTGCCCCAGATACCCCCCGTCGATATGATAGTACGTAGTGCAAATGAAAAACGCTTGAGCAACTTCCTCCTCTGGGACAGTGCCTATGCTGAGCTTGGGTTTTATGAAAAACTCTGGCCAGACTGGAACGCTGAGGATGTCCAGGCCATCTGTCAGGATTACTCGCAAAGGGTACGCAAGTTCGGGGGGATACAATGAGTTCACTGTCCAAAAGAATACTTACTACTGTTGTGGCAGTACCATCACTTTTTTGTATCATCTTCTTTTTGCCCCATTATGGGTTTCTTACCCTTTCGGTGGTAGCCGTGCTCGCTTCAGCCCTCG
>CAYMRN010000257.1:0-3252 GCA_964392855.1 uncultured Sphaerochaeta sp. | reverse complement strand
ATGGACAATGAAGGCTGGTCAACTCAAGAGACTGCCATCTGGTTCTTGCAAGAGAAAGAGAAGACTTGGACCTCATGGGTTTCCCCTGAAGTTGCAACGAAAGTAAAAAGTGCCCTTAAGGCACTATAAGAGAATATTGTATGACAGACGAAAATAATTCACAGATAGTCATCAAGGACCTGTGGAAGGTGTACGGCAAAGACACGAAACGAATCTTTCAGAAAGAGCTTCGTGACAAAAGCAAGGAAGAGATTCAAAACGAAACTGGCTGTATCATCGGAATGCGAGACATTAACTTGGAGATAAAGAAAGGGGAGTTCTATATCCTTATGGGACTCTCCGGGAGTGGGAAATCCACTCTTGTCCGAGCTCTGATCAGACTCGTTAAATCCACAAAAGGTTCAATTGAGATCAATGGTGAAGATGTCACCAAGATGAGCACTGAGCAGATGATACAGTTCAGAAGGAAAACCTTTGGGATGGTATTTCAGAGCTATGGGCTTCTCCCCCATATGACCGTACTTGAAAATGCGGCATATGGGCTGAAAATCCGCGGTGTGGATAAAGAGGAGCGCCATAGGAAGGCTCAGGAAGTGCTTGAGACCGTAGGGCTCAAAGGCTGGGAAGAGTACTATCCCACCAGCCTGTCAGGCGGTATGCAGCAGCGGGTAGGACTTGCCCGTGCGCTGGCCAACGACCCTGAGATCCTGCTTATGGATGAACCCTTCAGTGGGCTTGATCCTCTCATCAGGCGACAGATGCAGGATGAGTTGGTCGAACTGCAGTCAAAGCTACAAAAGACCATCGTCTTTGTCACCCATGATTTGCATGAGGCCCTCAAGCTAGGAGACCGGATCGCTATCCTTCGCAACGGCGAAGTGGTGCAAGTCGGGACCCCTGAGGATATCATCACCAACCCAGCTGATTCTTATGTACAGGATTTTGTCCAAGATGCATCCCCTGCAAAAGTATTGACAGCAAGAAGCATCATGAGTGCGATTCCTGTCATCACCTACGAGTGGGAAGGGCCCAAGACCGCCCTTACCCTGATGCGTGCGCAGAAGAAACGCATGGGGTATGTCGTAGACAAAAACCGCAAGTTCATTGGAGTCATCACAGCAAGGGAGCTGAAAAGGTTGTTGGACAGCGGAGAGGTGCACAAGAAAATCCCCTCGTCTTCCATTGAGATTGTCGAATCAGTCCACCCGGATGTGCTTATCGAGGACCTCTTTAATGTTGCTCCAAAAAATCCCTACCCGATTCCCGTGGTAGATGAGAATGATAGGCTCCTAGGAAGAATATCGAGTGACACGATCTTTGACTCAATTTCTTCAAACGGAGGAAATAATGATTAAATTCCCGGAACTTTTGAATTTGCCTTTGGCAAAATATGTAGATAAGGCCATGGATTGGCTGCTGATCAATTTTGAGGGGTTTTTTGACTTTATTGGATTCATCATCCTGAAAGTCGTACTCGCGTTTGAGGACTTCTTTCTCTTCATCCCTTGGTTTGTCATCATCCTCCTGGTCGGATATGCTGGATGGAAGCTGATCGGAAGCCTGAAATCAGGGATTCTCTTCATGGTATTCCTGATGATAATCGGTCTGTTCAATTACTGGGATCTGGCAATGCAGACCCTTGCCCTTGTCATATCTTCGGTTGTCTTTGCCCTTCTTGTCGGTCTTCCGATGGGAATTGTCATGGCCAGAAGCGATAGGGCGGAAGGGATCATCAAGCCAATTCTGGATGGGATGCAGACGATGCCTTCGTTTGTGTATCTGATCCCTGCCTTGATGTTTTTTGGCATGGGAAAAGTGCCCTCAATGTTTGCAACCATCATCTATGCCGTCCCTCCGGTGATCAGGCTGACCAATGTTGGGATCAGGGAGGTCGATGTAGAGGCTTTGGAAGCGGCGAAAGCATTTGGGGCTACCAGAAAACAGATACTGTTTGATGTGCAGCTGCCCCTTGCCAAACCCTCCATTATGGTTGGGATCAACCAGACTACCATGATGGCACTCTCGATGGTTGTCATCGGCTCGATGATCGGAGCAAAAGGCTTGGGGATGGAAGTCCTGCTTGCCATTGGAAGAATTGAGGTCGGACGAGGCTTTGAAGCCGGTATCTCCATCGTCTTCCTCGCTGTCATCATTGACCGCATCACTCACTCCCTGAGTGTGAAGAAATCGAAAAACAAAAAAAAGGGTGGGATAGCAGAATAACGTCACAGATCATACAAATATCAGGGCACACCTCAAGTTTGGGGTGTGCTTTATGTTTGCCCAGCAAAGGAAAGCTTGGGCATGCCCAATGCAGGGGGAGGTTTCTGTAAGATAAGAGGTACGCCAGAAGCTTTACCCAATCTTTATCGTATGTTCAGCCTACTTCCATCGCACAGGCCTACTGTTAAGGCAGAACAAGCGAGTAAGAGCCAGTGGCTCAAAGGTGGATGTCATGCATTTCAAGAATAAGAAAATCCTTAAGGTCGTATCGATAGCAGTTGTACTGGTCGCCGTGGTTTTGGGCTCATTGTCTGCAGAGCCGATCAGTGAAGTCCAGAACCTCCCGATGACAGTTCCCTTGGAACCTGAGGCACCTTCCCTTGCTACAGGGATCCTCTCCATGAGCGAAGAGCAAAAGCTTGCCAGTGATGTGTATCTGGCATGGCATGATGAGCTGAGGATCAGGACGGTTTCCAGGATCGCAAGAGATGAAAAGAGGATGGCTGCACTGGTAGAAGCAAAAGGCCTGGCCATGGCTTCGCGTCCTGTCGGGCCTGACTTTGTAAGGCTAGGGGCAACTTCACCTCAGTGTGCGCTTCTTGTGCAAGACCCAACAACCTATCTGTCACAGACAGATGATCCCGATTCGATCACACGCTTTGCAAAGGGCTTGAGAGGGGCAGACAACCAAATGCGCCCTTTCATACGACAGCGCAACCGGCATGAGGCTCGGTACACCGAAATGCAAAAAGCTCTCCTTGGTCGGTAGGACAATACAGATACGGCAGTAGCAAGAGTCTGGAGGGAAGGGGTTGCCTAGGGCAATCCCTTCTTTGCTGTCTGCCTGGTGAGGACATGTTCTAGCCAAAGCGGTATGGTGGCCCGGCAGGTTAAGATCATATTCTGCTTGATGGTGGACACAAAAAACCCCTTTCCGATAATCTCTTATCTGAAAGGGGTTTGTGCGTTGCGGTAGACTGGACTTGAACCAGCACAAGCTCTCGCCCACTAGCACCTCAAGCTAGCGTG
>CAYMRN010000256.1:1930-3254 GCA_964392855.1 uncultured Sphaerochaeta sp. | reverse complement strand
GGCGATGAAGGCACTGCTCTCAGCAGCGTTTGTCATCAGAAGTGATACAGCAAGCGCTTCGCCTTCACCAACACGGGCAAGGGGCTTTGCCATCCAGAGGCACCCTCCGCTCATATGCATGTCAAGACCCGCTATCTGAAGGTCATCGCCTTGCTGTACGGTCCTGTAGACCAACTCCAGCCCGCTGTCGAACAGTTTGCTGTAGTAGGCACCCTGCACTGCAGGGATCCTTTTGGCTTCCTTAAACCAGGTGAGCAGCTGCTCCTCGTCAAGCGAATCCCCTTTGATAAGAAGTTCAAGTCCTGTATTAGCTAGATAAATGGCCATGTGCATCCCCCATGAGAAAAAGTGTACCATAATCGGCCCTTGCAGAGAAAGGGCCAAAGCAATACTATCCTCCATATGAATGGTAGCAGTACACAAGAGAGCCTCACCTTCGCCCGAGGTGTCCGTGAAGGGTTTCCCATATGCGTGGGCTACTTTCCCACAGCCATGGCCTTTGGTCTTGTCTGTAGGGACGTTGGGCTGAAAGCCTGGGAAGCTGTGCTTTTTTCGCTGACCAACTTCGCCGGCAGCGGGCAGTTTTTGGCGATTAACCTGCTTGCATC
The DNA here is from genome assembly GCA_964392855.1 of uncultured Sphaerochaeta sp. GTDB lineage: Bacteria > Spirochaetota > Spirochaetia > Sphaerochaetales > Sphaerochaetaceae > Sphaerochaeta. The sequence continues at coordinate 2,646 of CAYMRN010000256.1, read as the reverse complement.
AGGAGCCCTCCTGTTGGAAATCTTCATCGGGGTCCTCTTGATCAACCTACGCTATCTTTTCATGGGAGCCGCCCTCAGCCAGAAGCTGGAGGAGGGCATCCATGGCCCCAGGCGCCTTATCATAGCCCATGGCACCACCGACGAGGTGTTCTCGGTAGCGGTACTGCACAACCAGAAGCTCTCCTGGACCTATATGGTCGGTCTGCAAGGGGTCTCCTACGCAGGATGGGTGGGAGGCACAGCCCTTGGCTTTCTCATAGGGATGGTGCTTTCCCCAGAGCTGCAGATGGCAGTAGGGGTTACCCTCTATGCGATGTTCATCTCCCTTTTTGCCCAGGAGTTGCGCCAGAAGGGGATCATGGTGCTGATCATCGCCGGCTTCTCCGCCATACTAAATTCCATCCTCATCCTCGCCCTCTCCATGGGCAGCGGATGGGCCTTTGTCATCTCCATGCTCAGCGCCTCTCTGTTTGGAGCTAGCATCATCAAAGAACCAGAGGCCCTGCCATGAGAGAAACCATCCCAACCATTGTCTACATACTCGCTACAGCGCTTGCAACCTTTGGCGTACGTGCCCTGCCCTACTATACCAAGGCCCTGGACAAGCTGCCCCCCTTTGTAGGACGGGCCATGCGCCTCTTGCCCATAGCAGCGTTGGGCCCGCTGGTCTTCCCAGGGGTTATCCTGGACTTCTCACCCCAGTGGTATGCAGGGCT
>CAYMRN010000256.1:0-1830 GCA_964392855.1 uncultured Sphaerochaeta sp. | reverse complement strand
CTCGTTAAACACCAGAGTCTCCATAAGGGCTCCGTACTCCCCTTTCACTCGATTCTTTTTCAATTGAAACAGTCCAAGGTCAGCAGCATATACCTTCTGTTCAAATGACAAATTTTTTTTGCCTCGAATATCAAAACGCTGAACTTTTGAAATGATACAGGCGTCCTCACAGTAGCGGATATAGTCATATACCGTAGGTTCTGAGACCTTCACATTGTCTGCCTTGAGCGCTTTAACGATTGAACTTCCTGAAATGGTTGAAGAGCTAGTACTAAGAAGATACTCCACTACTTTTTCCAATACATGAGCGGAGGATACTTTGCTCTGCATGATAATGTCTTTTAAGACAATGGAATCATACAAGTTAGAAAGCACAGCATACTTCATCTCCTCTGTACCTGCACTGCATACCAGGGGGAATCCCCCCCATTTCATATACTCGTTCAGACTACTTTTATCAGGAGGCAACTCACTGAAGGTGCAGAATTCGCTAAAGGAAAAGCTCATCATCTTCAGCGAAATAGTCCTCCCTCCCAAGTGTGTAGCTAGTTCCCCTGAAAGCAGTCTTGCATTGGACCCGGTAAGGAATATGCTTACATCAGAAGTGGATCTGAGCGAGTTGACCACCAGCTCGAAGTCCTTTACGTTCTGAATTTCATCGCAAAGAAGATAGTGTTTCATCCCTGGCTTGAGCAAGCCGACCATATGAGCATGGAAGGTATCTGGATTTTTCAAGGCCCTCAACTCATAATCCTCAAAATTGAGATAGGTAATACGCTCAAGCTCTATTCCCGTATCCAGTAACTCTTGTCGTATCTGTTTGAGTAATATTGATTTACCACATCTCCTAACCCCTGTGATCACCTTGATCAGCTCAGAGTCATAGAAGGGACGAATTCTCGCAAGATAAAGTTCTCGTTGCACCCAGCCTTGTTTCATATAGCTACCCTCACCCATTAAGCATAGCATCAAACCATACAATCAACAATAGAATTAAATACATTTAAATCTATCCAATATTCTTGCTACATAGTTAAACATATTTAATTCTAATAGCTATTCCTGTTATAAATTTAAATTCATTTAATTCTATTATCCCTCCGATCTTGCCCTTTCAGCAACTTGACCAAAGCCAGCCTAGATTCTAGGATACCGTATGTTTGACGCTCATCGCCACATGACAGACGAAAAACATATATATGACGCCCTCTACTGCACCTCCTGCCAAGATGAGTGGGCAATAGTGGCAAACCTACCCCATCCTGGTATTGGTGCACTAGGAGCTCTGGCCAACAGGAGCCTGCCCCCTATAGATGCCTTGGCCCAGGCCTTGCAAGACAACCCTCTTGTACAGGTAGGGGAGATAGGCCTGGACAAGTGCTTTGGAAAGATGGAAGTCCAACAAAGCTTCCTGCTCGCCAGCCTGGACCTTGCATACTCCTTGCAAAGAAGCGTCACAGTCCATGTGGTGCAATCTGATGGGCTGTTTCTCTCCTGCCTGAGAAAGGCAGGAAGCCGACTTCCCCCCATCCTCTGGCATGCCTTTACAGGAAGCGTGGAAACTGCGAGGATAGCGGCAAGAAAGGGGTGCATCCTCTCCTTGGCTCCAGGATTTGAAAAGACCAGACTGGCCAAAAGGATAGAGGAACTCGCCTCACTAGATTTCGCTATAGAGACCGACCATGAAACAGATATGCTGCCCTACAGCCAAGTCTTGGAAGACCAGTACGACCGTATCGGCCGCCTGATGCACATGGACAGGGAGACTCTGATAAGGAACAACAATGCAAAAAGAGCAATTCTTACGAATAACGCGCCTGCTCGGTGATG
>CAYMRN010000255.1:0-3286 GCA_964392855.1 uncultured Sphaerochaeta sp. | reverse complement strand
CGGATTAATACCACACCTATATGGAACAAGGGCAGGACGAGAGTCTTGCCCTTGTGCTTTCCTGGGGATATGTTGCCGATAGGATCGGCTACAAGCGAACCCTTTCCCTCTCCTTTTTCTTCCTGTTTGTCTCAAAGATTGTTTTCTTTGGGGCAAACAGCTTCTCCCTCTTCCTCATCGAACGTCTTCTGCTTGCAATAGCGTTCAGTGCCCATAGTGGTGTGGATATAGCGTATCTGCACAGGTGTGGGGCCTAGCATAGGCAGCTCGCACAGTATCAGGGGAGCTTGTTCCTGGGTCTGGTCGTTGTCCCCTTGGTGTTTCCCCTCTTTCCAGAGGTATATTCCCAGAGCGCCCTCCTCACCATAATCAGCCATTTTTTCGCCTTGTCCGTAATTCTTTTTCTTCCACGGGAAAACCAAAGGGCGTGTGGGTTTTGCCCTCCGTGGCCAGGTGAGGCAAGAGCGATCGTTGCCTTGGTGAAAAACAGGAAGTTGCTGACCTATATTGGTTGCAACACTCTGTTGTTTGGGTTTCCTTTTCTTCTTCTGGTCGTCACTTCTTCACTTGTCTCATTCCTTTCCTCACCCTGTGTTGCACGCTGGGGAGCAGTTCCTACAACGGCTTTTGCCTTCATGCTAGCTTTTGTAGGGGTGCTGCTGCTCTCATCCCTGCATGGGGTGATGTTAGTCATCCTAGGCACTCTCATGATTCGCCTTGGTGCGGTACTGGTGCAACCTCTCTATTATTCAGTTACAGCAAAAGCCTTTGAAGGATCAGGACTTGCAACATCACTGAGCCTATACTCCCTGTTGGCAACCATCCTGGAGCTTGTGCTGACATTGGTCCTTGCTTTCCTGGCTGAAACGAGCCTTACACTTTTCTTACAGGTGGCAGGGGGATTGCTCCTGCCTGCCTTGGGAGCAATAAACTGCAGCCGCTCGGTTCTAGGACCGACAATATCTAGCATGAAGGGAACTGATTCCTTATGATATATCTGATGAGTATCATTGGTTCGAGAGGAGGAAGCATATGCAAACCTTTAGTCAATTTCTAGACGCTATCGAAAACGATGATAGGCGTAAGCGAACTGAAGAGGTGTTTACCTGGGTTCACAAGACCTTTCCAAGCCTTGTGCCCAAGATTGCCTGGAACCAGCCGATGTTCACCGATCATGGCACCTTCATCATCGCTTTCAGTGTTGCAAAACATCACCTAGCCGTCTCTCCAGATGTGACAGCTATGAAGCTTTTCTCAGATGAGATAGCAAAAGCCGGGTATACCCAAACCATGAACTTGTTCCGCATCAAGTGGGAGGAGCCTGTAGACTATCCCCTGATTGAGAAGATCATACGGTTCAATATTGAGGACAAGAAAGATTGCAAGACATTCTGGAAGAAGGTATAGGACCTTTCTATGCACAAAACCTCCGGCAGTTACCGGAGGTTTTGTTTCATGGGGAAATGTAAGTTTCCAGATTGGATAGGTGTCAGTCCTCATCGTCATCATCAAGGTAGTCATACTCCATCCCCTTGTTGAAGGGGACCGCAAGCTGGCCACAGGCTCCGTTGATCTCCCTTCCACGGGGACGGCGTCGGGTATATCTGACGTTCCAGCGGTCAAGGAAGTGGGCAAAACGATCGACCTCCTCTTCAGAGGGGGTCTCCCAAGGCATGTCCTCTGCCGGGTTCCAAGGAATGAGGTTCACCAGTGCATCCAGGTTTTTGAGGTAGTGGGCAAGTTTCTTAGCAGCTTCCTCATCGGTATTTACATTGTGCAGCATGCAGTATTCGATGGTGAAACGTTTTCCTCCGAGCCGTTGGTAGTGCAGAAGTGCCCTCTTGAGCTCATTGAGGTCCCATTTCTGATTTACCGGCATAATCCTGTCCCGGATCTTGTTGTCTGCGACCACCAGGGAGACTGCAAGCTTGACCGGCAATCTCTGTTCGGTAAGCTTGAGGATCCCAGGTACCACACCGCAGGTGCTGATAGTGATCCTCCGCAGGCTGATGTTGAACCCCTCCTCCTGGTGAAAAAACCTGATGGAGCGGGTGACCGCTGCTATATTGGCAAGGGGTTCTCCCATGCCCATATAGACAATATGGGTGATGGGGGCGACGCTTACCCGTACAAGGTGCATGAACTGTTCGATGATCTCTTCTGCTGCGAGGTTGCGCAACAGGCCCATGGTGGAGGTCCTGCAGAAAGTGCAGCCCATAGCACACCCTACCTGGCTGGAAAGACAGGCCGTGTGTCGGCCTTTCTTGTCCACAAGCAGGACACACTCGACGATGGCTCCGTCATGAAGGCGGATTCCCATTTTGGTCGCTCCGTTCTCATCGGTATCGGTTGTGGCGACTATTGAAGATGAGATGGAGGGCATAAGAAGGGTCAGACGCTCACGTTCATGCTTGGGTAGGTTTGTCATCTCATCAAAGGAGGAGACCCCTTTGATGAGCCAAGCATAAATTTGTCTTCCGTAGAAAGCCTTGGGTAGTTCCAATAGCTCTGTTATGTCCTCAGCACTTAGGCCGTACAGGGATAGGGGTAATCTTTTCTCTTGTTCCATCGCCTCAGTATACCTATTTAAGCATAGAAATGATAGCGATCACTACACCGGTGATGCCTTCACCCCCCAGCAGGCCGCTTGCTACAAGCCCTGATTCTTCACCCAATCGTTCTTTGCTGTATTTTTTCGAGAATATTTTTTTGATCGCTAAGGATAATACAGCCCCTAGGCCCATAATGGAAGAGATGTAAACGGGAAGATAGACCCCTAGGCCAAGGGTTGCCGAAGGGAGTTTGCTCAGGTACAGAATTATTCCGATGGCGCAACCGGTAATGAAGGCTGGTACATGGCTGAGCCCGCCAACCATTGCAGCCACTGCAGCTGCTTGGGGGGCGGGTAGCTCTGCAGTACCAAAACCCCCGAAGGATGCTTTCATGATGAGAAGCACAAAGACTGACAGGACTGCCCCGATAACCCCACCGATACCTTCACCGAGGATCTGTTGCCTGGGATCGGTACCTAAGAGGTATCCGCTCTTCAGGTCATTCATGACATCTCCGGTAAGACCACAGGCAACTGCAGTGACAGCCGCTATGCTGAAGGAGGCGATGAGAGAGGGGTGGGTAAACAGCTGTACTACCAACAGGACAAGTATGCCGAATATTTCCATTGGATTGATGCCTGTCTGCCCTGTAAGCATCCCAGAGAGGTAGGTGGTGAGGTAGATGCCCACGATGACTATGACAGCTTCGGTAACGCTGATGTCTGTCCCGACTG
>CAYMRN010000254.1:0-3292 GCA_964392855.1 uncultured Sphaerochaeta sp. | reverse complement strand
CGCTTTGCCCAGAAGAAAAATCATGGCAAGGGTAGAGATGATCTTGTCGGGGCAAGAAATGTGATACGAAAATACAAAACATTTTATTGACAAGTGGATACTTCGAACTTAAGATTACTTAACTGAAGAAAGTTAAAAATTTAACTAAAGGAAGGTTGATTATGAAAAAACTGCTAGTAACAATGGTAATTTGTTCTGTTGTCGTCTTTGGATTGTTTGCTCAAGGGGCAAAAAGTTCCGCTCCTACTGCTGAAGCAGGGGCAGGAAAATTGGTCATCTACACCACTAACTTTGATGAAGAGTACAATCTCATTGTTGGCGGATTTGAGAAGAAATACCCCAATATCAAGGTTGAGGCTGTAACTGGCGGGGCAGGTGAGCTCAAGACAAGAATCAAGGCAGAAGCTGAGAATCCTCAAGCTGATGTCATGTTCGGGGGTCTGATCTACTCCGATTATGTAAACATGGGTGAGTTCTTTGAGACCTATGTTGCCGCCAATAACGATGCCTTTCCTGCAGAAATGCAGAATACGACAGGAAAGCTCACCAATGGGACTATCCAAGTGGTCAACCTGTTTGTAAACAAGGCTGAAGCCAAGAAGCTGGGCGTTACCATCACCGGATACAAGGACTTGTTGAATCCCGTCCTTAAGGGCAAGATCATCTCAGCTGACCCTGCAGCATCATCTTCTGCATGGAACCAGCTCTCAACCATGCTCAGTTCCATGGGTGGGTATGAAAGCAAAGAGGCATGGGATTATGTCGAAGCCCTGGTGAAAAATCTTAATGGAGTGATGAGCAGTGGTTCTTCCGGCGCCTACAAGGGTGTTTTCAATGGTGAATATGTCGTGGGAATTACCTATGAATCCCCCTGCTTGACCTACATTGAGGACGGATATGGTGATCTTGTTGAGATAGTCTATCCTGTTGAAGGAAGCAATGCGATCACCTTTGCATCGGCAATTGTGAAGAATGCCAAGAATATGGACAATGCCAAGCTCTTCATGGATTGGATAGCGAGTGATGAGGGACAGGGACTCTGGGCAACCTCAACAGTCAGACCTGCAAATACAAACATTCCCATCACAAACTCCGTCCTGACCCCCACCAACAAGATTAAGCTTTCCCCAAGGGATAACGACTATCTTGCAAAGAATCAGCAGAATATTCTGAACCGTTGGAAGGATCTCTGGGCAAAGCATAACTAAAAAAATCTGTAGAGAAGGGAATAAGATGAGCGTAGATATTACAATAAAAAATGCAGTCAAGATTTATGGACAAAATATTGTAATCCCTAATCTCTCCGTAGAAATCAAGAAGGGTGAGTTCTTCACCCTTCTTGGTCCTTCGGGATGTGGAAAGACCACGTTGCTACGGATGATTGCGGGTTTCAATACGATTGAAGGCGGTGAATTTTATTTTGGCGACAGACTGGTAAATGACCTTAACCCTTCAAAAAGGAACATCGGGATGGTGTTCCAGAATTATGCTATCTTCCCTCATCTGACTGTCAGGCAAAATGTCGCATTCGGACTGAAGACAAGGAATCTGAGTTCTGAGGAGATACGCAGCAAAACCGATGAGTTTTTATCCCTCATGCAGATAGCCGAATATGCCGAGCGGCTCCCTGAGAAACTTTCAGGTGGCCAGCAGCAACGGGTAGCCCTTGCTAGGGCTCTGGTAATCCAGCCGGATGTGCTGCTGATGGATGAGCCTCTCTCAAACTTGGATGCCAAACTTCGGGTCGAGATGAGGACCGTCATCAAGGAGATTCAGAACAAGCTCAACATTACCACTGTCTATGTGACTCACGACCAGGAAGAGGCGATGGCCGTCAGTGACCGGATTGCGGTAATGGAGAAGGGCATTATCCAACAGATAGGGGAGCCGAAAGACCTTTACCAGCGACCTGCGAATAAGTTTGTAGCAGGATTTATCGGTAAGACAAATATGGTCAAGAGAGACCTTGTGGTGGAGGGAAATGTCAGCAAGCTACAGATGAGCGATACATACTCCCTTGATTTCCCCGCTGCAAAACAACACAAAAGCCAAAAGGTGCTGCTCTCCATCAGACCGGAGGACTATCTGATACTGGAGGAGGAGGAAGGAGGCATTGCTGCAACGGTTGATGACAGCATTTTCCTTGGCCTGATGACCAACTACTTCGTTACGCTGGAAACTGGCGAACGAGCTGACATTATCCAAGAATCCCCGATCAAAAGCATCTATAAAAAGGGTTCGAGGATCAGGTTGAAAGTAAATAAGGAAAAGATCAACGTATTTAGTGAAGACGGGGAGAGAAATCTCCTGATGGAGGGCTAGATGAAAACCCTTAAGAAAAAACGAACCCCCCTAGAGGTATGGAATCTCATTGCCCTCTCCATCCTGCTGCTGTATGTCCTGTTTCTTGTCCAGCCTCTTTTCAACTTGCTCAAATCCTCTGTTATCCATAGTGATGGGGGCTTTACCCTAGAGTACTTCAAAAGGTTCTTTAGCCAGAAGTACTACCTTTCGACACTGTTAAACAGCTTTAAGGTCTCTACTGCCGTTACCCTCTTTTCCTTGCTGATGGGCATCCCCCTGGCGTATTTTTACAATCTATATGAAATACGAGGGAAGAGACCTCTGGAGATCCTTATAATCCTCTGTTCGATGTCAGCCCCTTTCATAGGAGCATATGCCTGGATTCTCCTTTTGGGCCGACAGGGCCTGATCACGAAAACCATAGAAGCGATCCTTCCCGTCACTGTCCCTAGGATCTATGGATTCAATGGCATCGTCCTGGTCCTGGTGACAAGGTTGTTTCCTCTGGTATTCCTGTATGTTTCCGGTGCCTTGAAGTCGATAGACAACTCCTTGCTCGAAGCTTCTGAAAACCTCGGGGTCTCAGGCATACGCAGGTTCTTTACCGTAGTGATGCCCCTTTGCATGCCCTCCATCCTTGCCGCGGCCCTTTTGGTTTTCATGCGGTCGATGGCGGATTTTGGAACGCCTCTGCTGATCGGAGAAGGGTATAGGACCTTTCCTGTGGAGATTTACAACCAATATGTGGGTGAGACCTCGGTAAACCATAATTTTGCAGCGGCTATCAGTGTGGTTGCGATCGTCATCACAGCCCTGGTCTTTTATCTGCAGAAGTTCATCGCAAACCATTATAGGTTCTCCATGAACTCACTCAATACGATAGAGAGGAAGAAAATCCATGGGATTAAAAACATATTCATCCATTTTTATTCCTACTTCCTGGTTTTCATCTCTTTGCTCCCCCAGATATACCTGTTTTACATGTCCT
>CAYMRN010000253.1:0-3313 GCA_964392855.1 uncultured Sphaerochaeta sp. | reverse complement strand
AGTATCTCAACAAAGCCACTGCTAAAGGTATCAAAGATATAGGTGTTGGCAATATGGTTGTGTAGCGAAGCTGAGTTGAACTGGGTCAGGATATAGATCTTACGGATTCCACTGTTTATGCAGTTTGATATGGGGATGTCTACCAAACGATACTTCCCGGCGAAGGGCACTGCCGGTTTTGCACGATCCATTGTCAAAGGATACAGTCTCGTGCCTTTCCCCCCACCCAATACGATTGCAATAGCCTTTTGTTTTTTCTTCTTCGTCTTCATCTTCATCTACTTTACCCCTTCTGTTTCTTTGTTTTCATTATAGATCTTCAGGTACGAACGGGCTGATCTGATCCAAGAACTATCCCATTGCATACATCGTTTTCGTATCTCAGCAATAGCGGGAACACCCTTTGCCCACCAGGTTAGTGCTCTCTCAGTCGCTTCCAGTATAGCATCAGCGGTCATGGAACTAAAGAGAATTCCAGTTCCGGTCTTTGGGTGTTCATCCAAATCGATAATGCTGTCGGCTAGGCCTCCAGTCCTCCGGGCTACAGGAATTGTCCCGTACCGCAACGAGTAGAGCTGGTTGAGTCCACAAGGCTCGTATTTGCTTGGCATCAGGAAGAAATCAGAACCGGCTTCAACCCTATGGGCGGCACGGTTGCTGAAAAGGATATTGACCGAAAGGTTGTCATACCTTTTACCCAGCTCAATGAGCTTGTCTTCAAGACCCTTTTCGCCTGTACCGATGATGATCATCTGCATAGGTAGGTCACGGACCATCTTCTCCAGGGCACAAGGAGTTCCTTCAAGCAACTCAACGAACCCTTTCTGGTCTGCTATGCGGCTGATCATGGAAAAAAGAGGGATGGTCGCATCGACAGCCAAGCCGAACTCCTCCTGGATTGCAGCCTTGGTCGCATCCTTGCCGGAAGTGTCATCGACAGAGAAATGATCGGTGATGAATTTGTCAGTTGCAGGGTTCCATTCCTGGTAGTCTATCCCATTGATGATGCCGCTGAGCACATCGTTACGCCTTGTGAGCAACTGCTCAAGGTTGCAGCCATACTCCTCGCTTTGTATCTCCTGGGCATAGGTAGGGCTGACAGTGGTGATGGCATCGGCAAACTCAAGGCCTGTCTTGAGCATATTTGTCCTTTTTATGGGAGAGGGACCATGGAACATTCTTTCATCGGGTTCGATGGCAGTGCCAAGCAGCTGCAGGCGGGAGTACTCCCCTTGGAAGGCTAGGTTGTGAATGGTTATCACACTTTTTGTTCCAGCAAAGAATCCAGAGGTATCACCCTTGAGCAGGTACGGAACAAAGCCACAGGTCCAGTCGTGGCTGTGGATCACATCCGGTTTCCAGTCCATTGCCCTGCAGAAGGGAAGGACTGCCTTGTTCAGCAAGGAGTACCTCTCCAGATTGTCCAGATAGGGAGTGAAGGAGGTATCACCATAGATGCCTTGCCTTGCAGTAAACATGGGATGGCATAAGAAATGGTAGGTAACACCATCCAACTGCTCTTCCATGAATGTGACCTCTTCTTTTTTTCCCAGAAGGTCAAGATCAAGGGTAAGCTTGCTTTCGACAAAACCCGAGGTGTCCACACTGCCGTAACAAGGCAAGAGTACGTGCACCTCGGCTTGTAAGTCATGAAGCGCAGAGGAGAGAGCGCCTACCACATCCGCTAGGCCACCCGATTTGGAAAAGGGAACTGATTCACTTGAGACCATGAGTATCTTCATACGCTCAATTAGAACACTAAGGACTAGTTCTCGTCAAGGACAAAGTACTGATATATGAGCTAGGAGTACGAATTAGACGTATTCCATGCCTTCCAGTGCATCTATATACTCGCTTGAGCAGTGTGCGGCTATAGCACCATCACTGGCAGCGGTAACCAACTGTCTGAAAACGGTGTCACGCACATCACCTACAGCATACAGCCCTGGAAGTCTGGTCTCCATCCTCTCATTGGTCTGGGCATAGCCGTCATGATCAAGCAACGTCTTGTCAAGCAAACCTGTCTGGGGCAGCATCCCTACAAAGATGAATACAGCGTCAAACTCACGGGTATACTCCTTGTTCTGCTTCAGGTCACGCAGGTACGCGGTGGAAACCTTGTTCCCATCACCTTCGATCTTCAGGAGGATATGGTTCATCACTATCTCAATGTTCTTGTTCCTCTCTACCTGCCTGACAAGGTTGTCCTGCCCACGGAAGCGGTCCTTCCTGTGGATGATGGTCACATGCTCGGTGAGCTTGGAAAGGAAGATGGCATCAGTGAGGGCAGTGTCTCCCCCTCCTACAACCAGAATCCTCTTGCCGCGGAAGAACGGCCCGTCACAGGTCCCGCAGTAGGATACACCTTTGCCTGCATACTCCTGTTCGCCTTCACAGCCGAGGTGACGGTGCTTGGCTCCAGTCGCCAAGATGACGGCTTTGGCCTGATAGGTCTCACCACTGGTCTCCACATAGAAGAGATCCTTCTCTTTTTTCAGGGAAGTTACCGAGGTATAAGCTATCTTTGCACCGAAGCGTTCAGCTTGTGCCTGGAACTTGACAGTCAGGTCGTAGCCACCGATGGGCTCATCAAAGCCTGGGTAGTTCTCTATCATATCGATGAACATGAGCTGACCTCCTGGGGCAAGCTCCTCTATAACGGTGACGGAACGTCCGGCGCGAGCTGCATACTGCGCAGCAGACATGCCTGCAACCCCCGATCCGATGATCACAATATCTTGTTCAATCATTGTTTTCCTCCATGGAACGTATTTTATCTTGTAATGCGAGCTCTGCGTCACTCTTTCTCACATAGGTAGGACCAACACCGATATCATCGGCACCCTCTTTCTGGAACTTCTCCCAGCCCATCCTGATCAGGGTAAGGGGGAGGTTCATGCAAAAATTCTCATCGACAAGCAGTTCCCCCTCGTAGGAGGAGAGCTTTCCAGCAAAGGAAGCGGCATCAAAGCCGGTGACGAGAAGAGAAGGGTATCCGTCGATCAGCGTTTCCATCTCCTCCCCAGTCACATCAAGGTCGGCACTCACCCGTCTGCCTTCATTATAGAGGGCGGTGTAGTATCTTTTCTTCCTTGCATCGATGGCGGTGACGACAGCACCAGGGTGATGAGAGACGCACCCAAACAGCACATCCATCGTTGAGACGGAGCACAGGGGGATGCCGCTGGCCAAGGAGATACCTTTGAGGGCACTCATACCTATCCTCAGGCCTGTAAAGGACCCAGGTCCGTTTGTGCAGACCAACAGGTCCAGATCCCTAAAGGAAAGATTGTTGCGTTCGCACAAGTCGAGC
>CAYMRN010000252.1:0-3315 GCA_964392855.1 uncultured Sphaerochaeta sp. | reverse complement strand
GTGAATACCTTGACCTTAAGATAAAAGAGAATAAAGAGAAGTTCTTCTCAACCGTCCAGATCGGTGATGTCGTAGAGGGCGTGGTGAAATCCTTCACCTCCTTTGGCGCATTCATTGACCTTGGAGGATTTGACGGACTTTTGCATATCAATGATATGAGCTGGGGTCACGTTACCCGTCCCAAGGATTTCGTAAAGAAGGGACAGGTAGTACAGCTTCGCCTCATCAATATTGACCCAGAGACCCAGAAGATCAACCTTTCACTGAAACACATGCAGGAAGATCCTTGGACAACCTTCGAACACAAGTTCAATGTAGGTGATGTCATCAAAGCACCTGTAACCAAGATTACTACCTTCGGTGCCTTCATTGAGATCGAGCCTGGAATTGAGGGCCTTGCCCATATTTCCGAACTCTCTTGGACCAAGAGAATCAACAACCCCAAGGAAGTGCTGGATGTTGGTGATGTGGTCGAAGCAAAGATTCTCGGTTATGACTTGGACAAGAAGCGTGTCTCTCTTGGGCTGAAACAGCTTGAGGAGAACCCCTGGGATACCATCGCAGAGAGATATCCTACAGGGATGACCCTTTCCAAGCCGGTTGTGAAGATCACCAACAGTGGTGCCTTTGTGAACCTTGAAGATGGGATCGATGGCTTTTTGCATATCGACGACATCTCCTGGACAAAGAAAATCAAGAACATGGCTTCATTCTGTGCAGAGGGTGATGTCATTGATGTTCTGGTTACCCGTGTCGAACCTGAGAACAGACGGATTCGTCTTGGTGTAAAGCAGCTTGAGGGAAATCCCTGGCAGAAGCTGCGACAAGACTATCCCAAGTTCAGTACGATCAGCGGCGTCATCACCAACGTCACCGACTTCGGTGTGTTTGTGAAGGTCCCAGGTGAGATCGAAGGGCTTATCAGCAAGTATAATCTTGTCGGACCCGATGAGGAGTTCACTGATGAAGTGCTGAAGAAGTACAAGGTCGGTGATCCTATCACGGCCATGGTTGTAGAGTGCAATCCCAGCACGCAGAAGCTCTCCCTCTCCGTCAAGGAGATGGTAAAGCGCTCCCAGCAGTCTGAAATTGCAAAGTATATCCATGACGACGATGATGATGGTGATACCTACTCTCTTGCAGACTTGATGCGTTACAAGGACGAGGACAAAGAGAAAGCCGATAGTTAGGCCTGACCTTTTGCATGATACAGGCGGCATATGCCGCCTGTATGTATAACCCTTGAAACGGAGAATAAAGCATGATTGATAATAAAAAGGTAGAACCGAAACCCTCACTTGCAGAACGCTTGGAAGGATCACTTAACTCCTTGCTTCGCAAGAACAGGAAAGGTTTGCTCATAGTTCTCATAGTCATTGTTGTCGCACTGATAGGTCTTGGCATTGGAACCAGTGTTTCAAAGAGTAATCTCAACAAGCAGTTCAATCTGATTGACGAGCTTGAAGAGTCATATGCCAATCTTCAGGCAATGGATAGCGAAGATGCTGCCTATCAGGCGAAATACGATGATCTTCTCGCGCAACTGCAGGATCTTTCCGGTAAGAAAGCCAATTATCCTGCCCTTAAGGCAGAATATCTCTTAGGCATGATAGCATTCGAGAAAGAAGAGTATCAGAAGGCACTGGACAGTTTCTTTGCTGTGTATGAAAAGTCCAAGGAGACCTACATGGGTTCCTTGTCACTCTCCAACGCTGCAGCTGCTGCTGAGGAGTTGGATAACAGGGCTCTTGCCCTCGAATACTACACCAAGCTCATCGATGAGTTCGGCTTTTCCGCAGCTGAGGCTCCCAAGGCTCTCTTTGCCCAGGCGAGATTGCAGGAGAAGGGTGGGAACCTGGAACTTGCCAAGGCCACGTTCCAACAGCTTGCTGACCAGTTCCCCGGCTCCGAGTTTGGCAAACTGGCTCAGAACAGGCTTGCCTTGCTGTAATGCAACAGGGTAGGGTAGAGCAAGACCACTGATATAAGGAGACAGATGCAATGAAGATGAAACTAACCTTTCTTCTTTTGGCGTCTGTCTTTTTTGTCTCTTGTGGGATGCCTACGATATTTGCGCCTATTGACAGTGAGTACTATTTAGCACAAGTAAATACTCCCTCTCTTCCAGATACTGTAGAGGGAAAACTTGAGATGAAACTCCAACCTGGTCCTAACTATGACCTCCTGCTAGATCCAAAAGCAGAAGGTCCTTCTCTTATGTTTTTCTATACCTTTGACAGTGGCAGTGATAGTAGATACCAGCTGATCTCTAATGACCTGCATAACTTTAGCTACAAGTTTAAGCAAGAATTTGCAAAAAACAGCTTTGATACCAAACCTGTCTCCAACCCTGCTGAGTTGCTAAGTATCGATAAAAACGATGAAAAGGTATTCCTTTACGGAGTTAACAATAGTTCTGGCTCAAACTTTACCGCTAAAGACCAATATGTGCTCTTTGCACAGGACCAGGGCAACAAAGCAGCTCTTAATCCCTTCTCCCTAAAAAAGATCGATCTTCCATCAAAAGACTATGTGCTATACTTAGATTGGACAGATACTTCTCCATCACCACCCAATTTTATTTCAAATGTCCAAGCATCAGGTAACAGACTCTATGATTTTGCTGGTCAGCCATTTACCTTGGAACAATCAGAGGTGAATGCAAAAATCAACAGCGATACTAATCATGAGTACAACTTTGTAGAAAACAATCCCACAAAGGTCCAACTGCACCTCTTTGCCGCATTTTTCATCTCAGGCCCATTCTCCAACTATTTTTGGAGCGAGCTAGTTTACCTGGGTGCTATACCCATCACTTTAGAATAAGACACAGACAAACACCAAGCAACTAACAGGGCAGTGTTTCATGAACGCTCTTCTTGTATTCTCTTATGGGTGTGAGACTTTGTCCATGGTGTTTGTTACTACAGCCCCCAAGGCATGGTACTTTATTCAGATGAGGTTTAATAACTTTGCAGAGAAATCCCCATTATCTTAAGATGCTAGGATGAATCAGAGCGTATTTTTACTGAATGCATGTAGTACTTCTGAACATTATGACAGAACAATGTAAAGGAAATCTTTTCCAATTAAAAGGAATCGCTTCGTCTCAAAAAATATTGTACAATTAAGCATTACCAACGAATTGCAGATTTGCAAATGAGAGGGGAGTGTTATACTCCATTGATAAAATTTTATTCATTTTTGTGCACGAGGAGACAATAGGTGAAGGAAGAACGGGACAAGCTGAAGATAATGGTGTCTTCGACCGTATATGGATTGAGGAATTGCTTGATCGTGTTTATACGCTTTTGA
>CAYMRN010000251.1:0-3323 GCA_964392855.1 uncultured Sphaerochaeta sp. | reverse complement strand
GGGAAATCCCAGCAAGCACAAGAGAAAGACAAGACATAGCGGCAGATTGTGTTTATGCATAAAATGTACTCCAAAGGGATAGAAGCATCACATCCTTAAGGTGTTTCTGAAACCGGCAAGATACTCCGCCTCAGCGCTGAGCTGCCTCTTGGAACAAAACCACCAGATATGAAGAATCCACGCTTCCAAAATGCAATATAGTACTTTTTTGCACTTTATTCCAGCTTAGGGAAAATATTAAGCAGAGTGTCAAATTTGTTTGCGACGAAACGAATAATCCTATCCGAGGAAACAATCATTGATAAGGAAGTCTCTCCCTTACTTCCTGCGGTCATGACTTGCATGATACAGGCGCTTTTGTTCATACATCAGCGTGTCTAGGGACTTGACGAAGGCATCCCATCCCACACTGTCACTACTTTCATATAAGGAGTACCCGAAGCTTACACTGAGGGAGAAAGGGAGAGTCTCTCTTGCATTGAACCGCTCCAATTGCTCATTGAAATGCGCAATGTCCATCTCCAAGTCCCCATTGGTGACCCCTTCCTTAAAGAGAAGGAACTCATCCCCTCCATAACGGGCGATAAACCAACTGCTGCCAAAGCTGTCTGTCAGCAGCCGTGAGAAATACCGCAGGCTCTTGTCGCCCAATTCATGCCCAAAGGTATCGTTGATTATTTTAAAGTCGTTGATGTCCATCAGTATCCCGCCTATTGCACTATCCTTCTTTTGGCGACTCAGCAGGCTTTGGAAGTACTGTTCGCAGAGGCTCCGATTATACAAGGATGTCAGGTAATCCTTATTTGCCTGCGAGTTCTGCAGGTGCAGATAGACTATCAATAGCGTGAGAGCCAAGCTCAAACCGGTTATTTCTATCCCATAATGCCTAACCTGCAAGAGGGACCCAAGCAGAATGGGAAGGGGGAAAAATATGAAAAAAGAAAAATCCTTCTTCTTGAAATCATTCCTATAGAACACCAAATACAGAAAGCCTAAGAACAAACATAGGTAGTCAGCGATAATAATGAGGTAGAATAGTGGCCCACGCCGGTAAACATTGTTTGTATCGATGACAAATATGATTCCGGTAAACAAGCTTAGCACAATGAGGATGCATGCAATGGCAAGGGGGGTAAAGGCGATAAGGCCAATACCACGGGGAATCCTCACCCATCGCCTCCGAAGCTGATCGAGATAGAGCAGGTAAAGGACTCCAGGAAGGGGATTTGCCACATAAAACCAGAAGGTAAAGAAAACCAGAAGAGCTCGAGAACCATAAAAAGTCTTTCCAGAAAGAAGGTCCACTCCAAGTTCCAGGATGATAATCGATAACGTTGCCAGCAACAGGGCAACAAACAGCGAGTCTTGAGCTTGGCGACGTCCGCCCTGCCCCAATACATAAAAAAGTATCAGAGATACTATAATAATGCCTGTGACTGAGTTCTGGACGTAGTAGAGTATGGGCAAGGCATCTTCCTCCTGAAGCGGCTACCTTTATGCAGTATTGGGGAAAGACCTATGAGTTGCAATAACAGCCTACCCATATTGATAAATATTCTCATCAATACCTTCAATTAGAATTACTATTGTACCAAAGAAAAGCTAGTACATACCTGTGCGAGGGAGGTGATGGATAGTCACCATGCATGCAGGAACTATGCTGAAAGCATCTGCCATACCAGAGTAGGGAGACAACCTCTTCGTATGAAGGGTTCTCTAAAAGATACAACCAGATCTGTCAGTATACGGGATTTCAACAAGGTAAAGTATAGAGATCCCACCTGGGGGTCCAATTCTTGCTTTCTGGTCTTTCATACGCTAGGATTACCTATGAGTGAATGTACGGTAGACAATGCTTTTCTCTGCAAGCACAGCATGTTCGGCGGCCTTACCGATGAGGAACTGGAGCTTATCCACGGCTATCTGGATGAGAGGACCTATCCAAAGGGAACGCGAATCCTCAGGCAGGGCGAGCCAAACAACACCGTCTTTTTTATTGTTGAAGGGGATGTGTCCATCCAGAAACACCCCCTTGGAGCAGAAAAACAGGAGCGGGTCATAACAACGTTGCACTCTGGGGACTCATTTGGGGAGATGGAGCTCATCGACATCCAAAGCTGTGCGGCAAGCGCTGTCTGCCTCACTGACGTCACTGTCATCACCCTATCCAATAAGGATCTCTACAAATTGTCCTCTACACACTTGAAGACATACACCATGCTTATCCTCAACCTAGCAAGGGATATCAGCCGAAGACTTCGCTCCACAGACAACCTACTGGCACTTATCTCAAAGAAAAGCCCCTAGTAGCATGTTCCTCTACTGTGTTGGGTACCGCTTATTCTGATGCTTGTTGCCCTTTTTCCAAACTTCTCATTACCAGCAGGGTAAGGGCCATTAGAATTGGGAACATCACCGCCAGCAACATACCACTTCTGAGTGCAGACTCACCCCGACTGAGGTCTTGCATCCAAGGCAGGCGCTTCACCAGCAAGGGGTTGATATCTGCAGTAAGACCTATCAGCCATGGCCCGATGGAGGCCCCGCTATCACCAGAAGCCGCTAGCATGGCAAATAGCGAAGCTCCTGCAAGGGGGAAGTGCTTCGCACCTATCACCACCGAACCCGGCCACAGCAGGCTACTGCCTAATCCTGTCAGGGCGCAGGCGAATAGGGATAGGATGGGCCATGGCGAAATGGCAGCAACCAGATAGCAGAGGATGCACAGCAGGGAGCCTGAGAACATCGCTTTCCAAATTGATAGCCTTGAGGCGTATGTTCCATAGAGTGTTCGCCCTATTCCAAGGAACAAGGCAAACAGACAGAGTCCTACAAGGTCTCCCATGACCTTGGACAGTCCTAATGCTGACTCTACAAATGCGCTGGTCCACTGTGACATGGAGACTTCGGTAGCCGCCCCAACAGCTATGCCAAACATGACCAACAAGAAGAATTTTGCATTGAATAGGGTCTTAAGCTTGGTCCTATGTTCCTCTGCAACAGGTGGGGCTATGGGAACGCGCATGAAGGCAAAGAAATTAACCAAGGGCATAAGTGCCCAGAGCAGCACCACAAATGGCCAGTTTTCCCTCCCAACCAGATGGAGCATGAGGGTAGTTCCCACCACTACAACTATAAAGCCCCAGGCGTAGAAGGAGTGCAAAAGAGTCATTGCACGCTCCTTGGAGTCGTTGGGGATTCCCTGCACTATCGCACTGAGCAACAGTTCCAACAGTCCGCCCCCACAGCTATAGACAATCGTTGCGACCATCAGCCCAACGTATGGGTTGTGAGAAAAAAGCTTGGGAGAAAAGGCCAGCAGC
>CAYMRN010000250.1:0-3327 GCA_964392855.1 uncultured Sphaerochaeta sp. | reverse complement strand
AACGAGCTTTGCAGGGTCACCAGGGCGACGTTCCACGTACTGGGTACTTATCTCCTTACCGGTAATCTCGCGGGCCGTGTCGAGGATCTGCTGTACTGATAGGCCGGACTCAGAACCGAGGTTCACCACTAGGTTCTTGTGGTTCTCTAGCAGATAGTCCGCAGCAAGAAGATGACCCCTGGCCAGGTCGGTGACATGGACGTAGTCACGGACACCAGTGCCGTCTGCTGTGTCATAGTCCCTACCAAACACCAGGAGGTTTGGTCTTATCCCTGATGCCACTTCCATGACAACAGGAATAAGGTTTGCCGGATTGTTCTCCAGTCCCAGCATCTTGCCATCCCCATCATATCCTGCTGCGTTGAAGTAGCGTAAGGAGACATAGTTGAAGTCTTTGAGTTTTGAGTACCACTTGAGGTTCTCTTCAATGCAGAGCTTTGTGTATCCATAGTAGTTGGTAGGATTGGTCGGGTGCTTCTCGTCCACGGGAAGGTATGTAGGCTCCCCGTAGACAGCCGCTGAGGAGGAGAGTATGAAATTCTTCACCCTGTTGGAAACACACTCCGTGATGAGGACCAGAGAGCCTGTGATGTTGTTCTCCGAATACTTGAAAGGCTTGAGCATGGACTCGCCTGCGGCTTTGAAAGCGGCTAGGTGAATGACCGCATCCCACCCCTCACTGAGAACTTTCCTGACCTGCTCACGGTTGAGGATATCCCCTTCATAAAAATGACAGCGTTTGTCAATGTTGGAGCGCAACCCCGATGAGAGGTTATCAAAAATTCCTACCGTGTCATTTCTCTCCAGGAATGCCAAGGCAACATGGGTGCCAATATATCCGGCCCCCCCAAATAAAAGTACTTTCATAGAAATTACTCCTTCATGTGTTTCGTGTCGTATCAGTTGAACTGCTTGATAATGGCAGTCAGTGCTTCTTTCCTTTCCTCTAGCTCTTTGTGGGTCTTTGCCTCGACGACAAGTCTGAGATAGGGTTCAGTATTGGATTTGCGTACATTGAACCACCAGGTGGGGAATTCAATGCGATACCCATCGAAATCAAGGACTTTGTCAGGCTTTGCATTTTTTGTGTACTCAGTATGAAGTGCCTCCATGGCCTTGTCCTTCTCTTCCAGCTTGAAGTTGATCTCCCCGCTATTGGCATAGGCTATGATGGTATCTATGAAACAGCTTAAGGTGATTCCTTGGTTCTTGAGATCACTGACAACCTTCAGAACTATGAGGGTAGCGAGGAAGCCGCTGTCGCAGTTGAAGAAATCACGGAAATAGTAGTGACCGGCAAGCTCGCCTCCAAAGATTGCCTTGATGTCCCGGAGCTTGAGCTTGGCAAAAGCATGGCCCACCTTCCAGATATGGACATTCGCCCCATGTTTTGCCAGATACTCTGTTGTTGACCTGCTTGTCCGGATATCAACGAGGACATTGCCTTTTTCCTGTTTCAAGTAATGATAGCCCAAGACAGCGGTGATGTAGTCAGGTTGCAAGAACCGTCCTTTCTCATCGATGAACATGACACGGTCGGCATCACCATCGAAAATGACACCGATGTCACTGTTGTTTGCAATGACAGCGTCCATGAGGTCCTGGCAGTTTTCCACTTCCAACGGGTTGGGTTCGTGGGCGGGGAAAGTGCCGTCGAAATGGTCATAGAGATAGTGGTGTTTCTCTCCCAGCAGATCTTTTGCCAAAAGGTTGGCCATCCCATGGGAAAGGTCAAAGGAGATGTTGAGATTTGATGTATCGGGAGCGTACTGCTTGAGAAATGCCAGATAAGGGGTCCTTGCATCCTTTTGGATGATACTGCCTTTTTTCTTGGCAACTTTGATGGTTTCATTGGTTACCATTGCCTCAAGCTCCTTCAGCCCTGTCTCAGAACCGACGGGTAGGGCCTTGGTCCGGCTTATTTTCAATCCATTGTACTTTGCAGGGTTATGACTTGCGGTGATTTGCACAGAAGCATCGGATGCAAGATGGACTGTAGCGAAGTAGACCATTGGAGTGGTTGCCAGGCCAATGTCCCATACATCAGCTCCACTGTCGGTGATGCCTCTGCTCAAGGCCTCAAATATTTCGTCACTGGTTGCGCGAACATCCCTGCCGACCACGACTTCCTTGCTTTTCAGCAGTTTGGGCAAGAAAAAACCAATCTTATAGACAGTATCCTTGTCGAAATCCTTGTTGTAGATCCCTCGAATGTCATATGCCTTGAATGCACCCATATGCCCCTCCTATGCTTGCAACGCAAGAGCAAATGCTTTGCGGTCTATCAATTCGAAGAAATGCACACTCCCATCTTCGAGGGTGACCATTTCCACCAGTTGTCTGAAAAATTTGTCGAATACATATATTTCTGGTAGCTCTTCGGCCGTTCGTATCCCTTCGATTACCTTTAGTGCGTGGTTCTTGATCACCTGGCGTGAAGAGACGACGTCTTCCAAGGCAAAGGAACCTTCATATTTTATGAAAGGTGCTTTTTTGGTCTTTGGTTTGAGGGAGATGCCGAACATGCTTGGGTTTCTTTGGAAGTCCTCAAAATAGAAGGTATCCTCACATCGGTAGAGAAACACCCCAAACTCTCGTGAGATCCCACGGTTGTTGCCATACCAGGTTGCATAGGTCTTCCAAAGTATTTTGGCTTGGCGTCTTGTTTCTAGTTCTGCAATAAAGGCCTGAGCATCTTCATCCATAATAGTTTTTCCTTCACTTCTCTAGCTTTTTTCTATAGTAGCATATACACTGCATTGCAGAAAGAGTTATCAGGGAAGACATGGATTATACAGAAAAGGATTTCGGTAAGATACTAAAATCGAACGCACTTAAAATGCGAAGGTTAATGCTGAAGAGTGGAACAACATGCATGCGGGTGTATGATAGGAACCTAGAAAGATTTCCTGTTACTGTAGATATGTATGGACCCTATGCCAGAGTCACTGATTACAGTGAAGGTGGTTTGGATGATGAGACTGAGGCTGTTTGCTGCGATATAGTCTCTCGAATGTTATATGTCCAGACTACCCATGTAGTGTTTCATCGCCGACCTAGAGTAGGCAAGGAACAACATGAATTGCAGAGTGAAGAGTCTCTTTTGGTGCAGGTCACGGAGAATGGACTGACTTTTACCGTTGATCTGACCAAGCGTATCGATACCGGATTGTTTCTTGACCATATGCTGACTAGAGAGATGGTCGGAACTATGAGTCCGGGATTGTCGGTATTGAACCTGTTCTCCTATACTGGATCGTTCTCTGTTTACGCTGCAAAAGGCGGAGCGAAGAGGGTCGAGTCGGTGGACTTGAATGCTAACTATAC
>CAYMRN010000249.1:0-3328 GCA_964392855.1 uncultured Sphaerochaeta sp. | reverse complement strand
TGATGCCCATATACATGTCAGGCATGTATTTGGTCAGGCTCTTCATCTGCTCAATCATGCGTATGAAAGCAGGGTCTTCAAAGTTTTTCTCTCCTGCTACCACAGCATTGTAGAAATCGGTTCCACCGTAAAAAGCTGCTCCCATTCCTCCGAGCAGGGTCTCAAGACACCAACCGTCCTTAGCTCCGTTGCCCAAGGGTATGTATCCGGCTTTCTTGGCAGCCTCAAAGTTTTTGATCAGTTCATTCCATGTCCTGGGGATGGAAAGACCGAGTTCCTTGTAGATGTCCTTGTTGTAGTACATGAAGACAGTCTGGCTGACAGAAGGGCTTCCGTAGATCTTGCCGTCAGTGGGGCTCGTGGCTCCTAGCAGGGCATTTTCCGAGTAGTTCTTCAGTTCAGGCATCCATTTTTCCAGAGGTTCGAGGAACCCTGAGTCTGCAAAGGTGGCCAAGCCTCCATATGCACGACCCTGGAACACATCGGGCCCTGCACCACCAGAGAGGGATGCAGAGAGAATAGTATTGTACTCGGTGTTCTTGTGAGCCGTCTGTACGACCTTGATGTCGGGATTGGCTGCTTCAAAGAGGGCGATCTGACTTGCATAGAAGTCAACGTCTTCAGGTCTCCATGTCCAGAACTCAAGGGTGGTCTTATCCATTGCCTTGGTGGTCTTTTGTTCAGCTGTCCCTGCTGCAAAGAGCATGCTTGCAGTGCAGAGCAGGACGAACATGATCAAGAGGATGTGTTTTTTCATAGTGAGTCTCCTTTTTTTTGTAAGCAAAGCAGTTGCTTACATTCGAATTTTGCGCCAGCATCTCCCTATTGTCAAGGAAAACAAAAAAATATTTTACACATTAAATTTCATTAATAAAAATAATTTTCAGAAACGCAAGAACCATGCTATGCTGGATACATGAGTGGATGTTTGTATGTGCTCAAGCAGTTTCTGCCCAACCTGGCAGGAAGTGAGCGTAAAATTGCAGAGTTCCTGTTGGCTAACCCTACGCAAGCCGTCTCCTTGGGGGTGCAGGATATTGCGTTTTCAGCTGGTTCAAGCTCCTCTGCCTGTATCAGGCTAGCCAACCACCTGGGGTACTCAGGATATTCGGCTCTAAGGATGGCCCTTGCCAAGGAGGTGTTCTCTTCAGAGCAGGAACCAGAGGATGTTCCCCTGGTGAAGATAACCGCCCTCTCCTCAACAGCAGAGATTGTGACCCAGGTCATACACAGTACCAGCAAAAGCATCCTGGCACTGGAACAGAGGGTCGATATCAAGGCATTGGAAAACTCTGTGGATATCATCATGCACTCTCACCATCGGGTGATAGCGGGGGTAGGTGCATCAGGAATTGTTGCCTCTGATCTTCAGCAAAAGCCCTCTCGGCTTGGATTGCACGCCCTCTATTCACCTGACAGTGATATGCAGATAGTGGAGGCATGCGCCCTTTCTAAGAGTGATGTGCTGGTAGCCATCTCCTACTCTGGGGAGACCAGCAGTGTCCTCAAGGTTGCCAGGGAGGCCAAGCGCAATGGTTCCTCTGTCATTGCCATTACCCGGTTTGGAGGCAACTCTCTTTCTCGCATAGCCGATTGGACGCTCCACGTGGTAAACAGCGAGTCATTATTCCGCGAAGGGGCAACCCTTTCCCGTTTCGGCCAACTGTTGGTTGTGGACCTGATCTATACAACGATCCTTGTCCGTTCCCACACCAAGGTGGGAGACCTGCTAAAGCGTTCGTGGGAAGCGGTGTCCCATGTGTCCGGATAGTGTGGATCAGAAGTACCGTGATACATAAAATTGCAAGGGGGATTAGCCCTTGTATGATAGATATACCTAGAGGAGTTTGCATGCACATCATCATTGTCATAAAACAGGTTCCAGAAACCAGCGATGTCCAGATGGACAAGGAGACTGGAACCATGATCCGTAGCAGCTCAAAGTCAATCGTCAATCCCTTGGACCTGTATGCCATCGAAGCTGCACTCAGGCTCAAGGAGGAGCATGGGGGGAAGGTGACAGCCCTTACCATGGGCCCACCCAGCGCTGTGAAGGTCCTCAAGGAGGCCCTCGCCATGGGATGTGATGAGGCTGTTCACCTCTCTGACCGGCTCTTCGGTGGCTCTGATACCTGGGCAACCTCCTATGTACTTGCCAAGGCCATTGAGAAGCTGGGAATACCGGATCTTGTCATAGCAGGGGAGCGGGCCACCGATGGGGATACCTCCCAGGTGGGGCCTGCCTTGGCATCCTGGCTGGATATCGCCCTGGTCTCCTATGTCTCTTCTGTTGAAAAGGAGGAGGGCAACACCCTTATTGCAGAGCGCCTGATAGAGGAGGGTTACCAGAGGGTACGCACCTGCCTGCCTGCCCTGCTTACGGTGGTAAAGGAGATTGCCATCCCCAGGTTGCCGACCCTTTCGGGCAAGAAGCGCTCCATCACAGCAACTATCCCCGTCTGGGGTGCCAGGGACATTGAAGCCGATCATGCATGCATCGGCCTAGCGGGCTCTCCCACAAGGGTCGTGAAGATAGAGACTCCGAGTGTGACACGCCACTGTACTGTCGTACATGCCGGCGATGATGCATCGAACACAGATGCAGTCGATGCACTATTCCTGTTTCTTGAGGAACGGAATCTACTACCAGAAATAGGAGCACATCATGCATGAAGTCTGGATTGTCGCTGAAACACTCGAAGGGAAGATCAAGGAGGTCTCCTTTGAGCTTCTTGGCCGAGCAAGGGCTCTCTCCGATACCCTGGGTGTGAAGTTGGGCTCTGTGGTGTTGGGCTACCAAGTTGGTCAGAGTGAATTACAGAGACTGATAGCCCATGGCAGTGATGTCGTATACGCAGTCGATGATAGCAGGCTGGCATCCTTTGGGTGCGAGCGGTATGCCAATGCCTTGGGCCATTTGATCGCTATGCACCAGCCACAGATAGTGATAGCCGGGGCTACGACCATGGGACGGACACTCATGCCCTATGTTGCGGTAAAGGCCCATGCAGGGCTTACCGCTGACTGCACGGATTTGGCAATAGAAGAGAGTACAGGCAACCTGTTGCAGACACGCCCTGCCATTGGAGGAAATATCATGGCAACCATCAGGACAGCGGACCATCGTCCCCAGATGGCTACGGTCCGACCCCATTCGAAGCGTCCGCTTGCCTCTGATCCAGGCAGGAAAGGGAGTATCGAGCATATCAGCTTTGTCCCTGCATGGGATGATAGGCGCGTTGAGGTCCTGGGTATCCGCAAGATCGATGACCAGCAACTCTCCATTGAGGAGGCTGAAATAGTTGTCTCAGGGGGGAGGGGGCTGAAG
>CAYMRN010000248.1:0-3346 GCA_964392855.1 uncultured Sphaerochaeta sp. | reverse complement strand
GAACCCTTTTTGAGGGGGGATGCAAGGTCGTCTGTGGTCTGTTCCCGGCCCACAGTGATCGCCTTAAGGTTGATGTGGGGTCGCGCTCCTTCTTCTTCCTGCGCAATGAGGAGAGCGGACTCTCCCTATCCGATGCCATCGCCGTCGATGATACGGTGGGGCTCCTGGTCGCAACTTCTGCCCTAACATTGGGTGAGTATATGGAGCAGCCTGATGAGGATTATACCCACCTCACCCTGCAGCTGCTTGCTGACAGACTTGCCGAAGTGCTTGCCGATGAGGCTGAAGCCTTTCTCAAGAAGAAGTGGGGGCAGGCCCACCCCTCCTATATCCGTCCTGCCCCCGGCTACTCATCCTGGAGTGACCATAGTGAGAAGCGTACCCTCTTTGACCTGCTCGGAGCTGAGCAGAGCATTGGGGTGCGTCTCACTGAGAGCTTTGCCATGGACCCCTCCTCGAGTGTCTGCTCCATGCTTATCGGAGGCGAGGACCTTCGGTACTTCGCCATCGGCAAGGTCTCTGAAGCCCAATTGGCCCTCTATGCCCAAAAAAAGGGCATAGATGAGGAGAAGCTTGTCACACTGCTCTCTGGTATGGGATACTAGAGCGATGAAAGTCATAGATATCCTCAACCAGGCTAAGAAGCCATTGTTTACCTTTGAACTGGTTCCTCCCTTGAAGGGGGGAAATGCTGAAGCGCTCTTGGAGACTATCCGCTCTTTGAGCCATTTCGAGCCTGCCTACATCAACGTGACCAACCACCAGGCGGAGGTTGTCTATCTGGAACGTCCTGATGGGTTGCTCGAACGGCGCACGGTGCGCAAAAGGCCGGGCACCATCGCGCTCTCCGGTCTTATCCAGCACACCTTCAACATACCGGTGGTTGCTCACCTCATCTGTGGGGGTATGCAGAGCGAGGAGATCGAGGATGCCCTGTTGGAGCTCAATTTTCTGGGCATCAACAATGTCCTTGCCTTACGGGGTGACCCTCCCCCGGGACAGAAGCGGTTTGTCCCCATCAAGGGGGGATACGAATACTCCAGCGATATGGTAAAGCAGATAGCCAACCTCAACCAGGGCATCTATCTGGATGAATCCCTGGTGAATGGTGAGAAGACAGCCTTCTGCATCGGTGTTGCCGGATATCCTGAAAAGCATGCTGAGGCTGCAAACCGCATCTCTGATATCGAGCACCTGAAGCATAAGGTAGCGTGTGGGGCTGAGTATATCGTGACACAGATGTTCTTCGATAACAGCGTCTACTACAGGTTTGTCCAAGAGTGTCGTGAAAGTGGCATCACTGTGCCCATCATCCCCGGTATCAAGCCTATCGGCAGCCGGCGCGACCTCGCCACCATCCCCCAGACATTCCATGTGGACTTCCCCCCTGAGCTGGTCGAGCTGCTGCTCAAGGCAAAGAAACTCTCCGAAGTGAAGGAAGTTGGGGTATACTGGTGTAAGAAACAGGCGAAGGACCTGATCGAGCACGGGGTACCCGGTGTCCACTTCTATACCTTGGGTAAGGCTGAGGCTGTCTCACAAGTGGTGAGGGATGTCTACTGATACGATCTAAAGGAGTTTGCGATGGCTGACATTGGTGCAATTAGTAAGAAAAGTGGTGCATTCGTATTGAGACTTGTCATTTCCCTGCTGTACATCAGCATCGGGCTTCAGGGCCTCATCTCCCGTGGAGGGATGTCTGGAATAGGGGCGCTGTACAGGGCGTTCAGCAGTGATGTGATCATCTATCTGGTGGCTGTCATTGTAATGCTTGGCGGTCTTGTCATGCTTATCCCGCTGTTTACCAAAAAGCTTTCCCCTATGTTTGTCAAAGCGGGAACGATTGCTGTGCTGGTCATCTGGATAGCGGCAATTTTCTTTGCAGATATTGCCCCTGGCTTCCGAGGCTTCAGGGCCGAGCATTGGATCTCTTGGATAGAGAGTGTGATGTTCCACCTGATCGTCCTGTTCGCAACCTTTGAGGTATCAAAAAAAGCTTTAGCGTGATTTTTTCACCCCTATCTTTGGGCACGTCGGTTGCTGTGGGCACCTCGAGCACCATGGGCTGATCGAGGTGCAGATCAGCTGTCCGTAGATCACAAGCAGTTCATTGAGCGGTATCCAGAACCTCCTGGGCATGACACTCTGCAGGGCCACTTCGGTCTCTTCAGGTGTTTTTGTGCTGACCCATCCCATCCTGTTTGCAATCTTATGCACATGGCAGTCCACACAGATTGCCTCTATGCCAAATCCTAGGTTGAGGGTGAGGTTGGCGGTCTTTATCCCAACCCCCGGCAGTCTCATAAGCTCGTCCCTTGTTGCAGGGACCTCTCCCCCATACTCAGAGAGCAAGATCTCGCTGATGGCTCGGATGGTCTTTGCCTTGGTCTTGTAGAATCCTGCTGGGTAGATCGCCGCCTCTATCTCTTCCAAGCTCAAGCTGAGCATTGCTTGTGGGGTATCGGCAAGCATGAACAGGCGGTCACTTGAGGCGAGGGTCACCTCATCGCGGGTCCTCAGCGAGAGGATGGTGGCTATCAGGACTCGATAGGGGTCCTCTTTTAGCCCTGCTATGATGGAGAGCGAGGGCAGGGTTCTGCCCGCGTCCTTGATAGCCGCCCTGAATGAATCAAAAAGTTCGTCCCAGTAGTGTTCTTGCATAGCTGTTTGCATATCACGATGCACAGGAAAAGGCAATGCTCACTTGACCTTTTGGAGGATACATTCTAGCGTGATCGCATGATAATCGTACTGAAGAAAAACATACCAGTGGTGCAGCAAGAGCACATCAGGGACTTCCTCGTTGGCAAGGGTTACACCGTCAAGGAAATCGTTGGACAGGAAGAGACTGTCTTTGGTGCCGTAGGGCAAAGTTCGCTTGACCTTCGTGAGGTTGAGCTGCTCGAAGGGGTGGCAAAGGTCATTCCCATCAGCAAGCCCTACAAGCTCGCATCGCGTGAGCTGAAGAGGGAAGACACCATTGTCTCCGTAGGCAAGGTTAAGATCGGGGGCAACCGAGTTGCCATCATAGCCGGTCCCTGTGCCATTGAGAGCCGGAAGCAGATCATGGAGATAGCTCGCGCTGTACGGGACGCAGGGGCGGTAATGCTCCGTGGCGGAGCCTTCAAGCCAAGGACCTCCCCCTATGCCTTCCAGGGTTTGGGTGAAGAGGGGCTGAAGTACCTCAAGGAAGCGGGTGAGAAGTACGGCTTGCCTGTCACCAGCGAGATCGTCAAACCTAGCGATGTCGAGATGATGGCCACCTACATAGACATGTTCCAGATCGGGGCTCGCAATATGCAGAACTTCGAGCTGTTGAAGGCTGTCGGGAAGACCGGCATGCCGG
>CAYMRN010000247.1:0-3347 GCA_964392855.1 uncultured Sphaerochaeta sp. | reverse complement strand
TATCGCGTTGCAGGTCATCACCTGCACTCCCTATGGAGATGTAGTTGAGGTTCATCCCTCCGACTGCAAGATGCTTCCCATCGACAATAAGGTACTTGCGGTGATCGCGCAACAGCATCTTAGGTCCGGCAATGAGCCTTGCGGCAGACATCGGGCTGTACTCCAAAAGATGTACCCCACTGTCACGGAGAAACTGCAGGGGAATAAGATGGAAGCGTGTCTCAGTCATGTCGAATGCACCAGTACCATCGACAATAAAGTAGATGCGCACCCCCGCTTCGGCCTTATGGGCAATGAGGGAGTACAGTTCTTCAAGGCAGTCGGAACTGGAAGCCAAGAATGAGGAGATGATGACATAATCCTCAGCTGAAGCGATTAGTTCAATGACCCTTTCACGCCAGAGCTCCCCATCATAGTAGATCGTGGGATAGGTCATTGCTATCTTGGGGATGCCGTAAGCCTCCATCTTCTGGTCAAAGGTGAGGGAACTGTCCACCGAAGGACCTTTGACCAAGTTGGCAGTAGAGGTACACCCTAGCAGCAAGAAGAGACAGAGTAGAAGAAGAGAGAGAGGGAGCAACCTTTTCATCAGGACCTCATCGTGGGGAAAATAAAGGGATGGGGAAGCAGTTCCCCAAAGGTGTAGACAAGATGAGTCCCTTGGCCTTCCTTCTCTGCTGCTGCAGTATCGAGCAGGTGGACCTCTGTTCCTGGATTGCTGAACTCGGCAAGGACCTGGAGACAAAGGGCACAAGGAGGGGCTGGTGGGGAGTCTTCGCTGACCACTACCAGCAGATCCACACCCAAGGACCCTTCATTGGCAACTGCATTGAGGATGGCATTCCTCTCTGCACATATGGTTGCCCCATAGCTGGAGTTCTCCACATTGCACCCACTATAGACCCTGCTGGTGGCAGCACTGAGCAAGGCAGCGCCGACTTTGTAGTTGGAGTATGGGGCATAGGCATTCTTCCTCTTGGCGTAAGCTTCCTTGATGGCCAGAGCCAACAACTGGGCTTTGGTCTGCATGACGCCCGTTGCAGGAAGGATACGCCCTGCCCCATATACCACCTTGCCGTCATCCTGGCTTGTCATGCTGGAAAGCAGTGAGTTGAACATCTCAATGGAAGAAAAATCCTCAAAGCTATCCAAAGAGGTGACCACAAGGTCAGAGCCAGCCTCAAAGAGTTCGTTTACGATAAAGCTTGTAGTCAGGGCGCACACCGTGCAACCAGCCTTCTTTCCTGCATAGACACCGTTGATGGCATCCTCAATGACCAGGCACTCCTCTGTGGGGAGGCCCATGGAAAGTGCCGCCAACTGATAGATGTCGGGCTCAGGCTTGTTGCGCTTGATCATTTCTCCTGTCACCACAAGGTCAAAATCCGATTCCGAAAGCCCGATGCTCTTCAGGTTGATCGCTACCTTGGCGGGTACACTGCTGGTAGCCACCGCAAGCTTGAGGCCGGCTTTCCTGGCATTGGCAATGAAGCGATGCACCCCCTCAAGGGGCCCAACATCCGAGGCATAATCCTCATAGAGGGAGAAGAGTTCCTTTCGTGCCTCTTCAAAATCTATACTGAGGCCATATTTCTCTGCTACACCGCAGAGAAACCGCCTGTCCCCTGCTCCTATGAAAGGAGTAAAGTCCTCTTTCTTTACTGTAAGCCCCAATGAGGCGAAGTATGAGATCGCTGCATGGAGGATGAGAGGCTCAGAATCGATGAGCACCCCGTCCATATCAAAGAGAATTCCCTTAATCATGTAAACTCCTTACCATTCCACTGTATCGAAAAACCCTCTCTCTGACAAGAAATGCCTGCATCCAGAGGACTAACCAGGCGATGTTTCAAGGTTTTAGAGAAACGGCACAGCCCTACGGACAATTATACACAAAACGGCAACTCCTGTTGCCGTTTTGTCATCCTCTCAAAGCAAGGTAGCACAAGGATATTTCCCCTAATGCATCACCGTCTTAGCCCTACCGGGATTGCCTTGGGGAACGAACTCCCCATTTCCCTCTATCCCCAGATAGATACCGTCGCCCATGATGAGCCGCCCTCTGAGGTAGGTCATGACAGGCTTGCCCAACACGGGAAATCCTTCATAGGGGGTGTAGCCACTTGCAGAGTGAGTGGTCTCACTTGAAAGTGTCCAAACCTCATCAGGATTGAAGATAACCAGGTCGGCATCGGAACCGACCCGTATGGCCCCCTTCTTGGGGTAGAGTCCAAAGGTTTTTGCAGGACCGGTACTCAGCAGGTTAACCACCTGCTGAAGCCCAATCCTACCGCTGTTCATCGCAAAGGTATTCAACAAGGGCAACATCTCTTCCGTGCCTGGAATACCTGGGTAGATCGTACGGCAGTCATTGCTTGCAAGTTTCTGCTCCCTGGTGAACGAGCAATGGTCGGTTGCGACCACTTGGATCTCACCGTTGAGCAGGGCTTCCTGCAACGCCTCATTGTCATCCTTGGAACGCATGGGAGGGGTCATCACGTAGAGACTTCCCTCAGGTCCCTCGAGCTTGGAGCGGTCCAGGAAAAGATAGTGGGGGGTCGTCTCCACGATGACGCGAAGCCCCTTCACCCTGAGAGACCGGATCTGTTCAAGACCTTCCTTACTGGAGAGGTGCACCACATACAGAGGCATCTCCAATTCACGGGCAATCTCCCCGACAAAGCGGATGGCCTCAGCCTCAACCTCGCCAGGACGAAGATCGGAAAGGGCTGAAGGCGTATAGGGGCCCTTGTACTCCTTGTTGATCTGCTCGATCATGGCGTCGTCCTCACAATGCACGCTTACCAGCATATCCAGGCGTTTGCACTCTGCGAAGATAGCCTTGAGCTCTTCACGCTTCTCTATGAGGTACCCAACATTGCGATAGGTGGTGAAGATCTTGATGACCCTCACCCCGCTCTTCTTGAGCTGTTCCAACTCCCCGGCGATGCCCTCCCGATAGGCGTAGACTCCCTGGTGGAGGGAAAAATCCACAGCCATCTCTTCGGCCATGGCAGCGATACGTTCCTTGCTGCAGGCAGTGAGATTACCTTTCTTGTCATCATCAGCAAAATCCACCACACAGGTAACCCCACCATAGGCGGCACACTTGCTGCCTTGGGCAAACGAATCCGCAGTCACAGTACCGCGGCTTACCAGGTGATAGTGGGTATGGCTGTCGATGAGGCCGGGGAGAATGCACATGCCTTCGGCATGTATGATCTCCGTTCCTTCAGGAACATCCCGCTCATCAATCTTATTGGCGATATGCGCTATCTTAGAACCTTCAACTAAGATGTCTGCATGCCTGGTCCACTCGGTATCTACCAGAAGTCCATTTTGTATAA
>CAYMRN010000246.1:0-3364 GCA_964392855.1 uncultured Sphaerochaeta sp. | reverse complement strand
GATGAGAGGCGGGCAGACGTAGCGGGGGCTTCTCTCCGGGGAGAAAAAGCATCTGAGATTGGGAAAGGGCCTGGGCAAAGGTGAGGACACTCTGTCGCCCTCCCTGGGAAGAGAGGTTGTTGATCACAAACTCCTCACATACAGCCCCTGCAAAAGTAAGGGCAGAACTCAGGTCATACTCACAATTGGTTCCAGGAAAGACAGGGATAAGAACCTTCGGTGAAGGTTTTGGGTAGCTGCTTCTGGAGCGAGCCCTTTTTGAGTAATGCAAAAGGGGAATGTCCACGTCATCCTTCTCTTTCCGTTTTCTAGGATACACCGGCTCAAGAGGCAACTCATAAGCAGCTTGGAGTTGCTCCAAGGTAAGGTTGAATCCTGCACCTGAAAATTTTGCTTCCTCTGTGGTGTATCCCAGCAATTCACCTAGGGGAAGATCCTCGGCCAGCTCCAGTACAAACGAACCGTACCGTTTGGAAAACAGGTCAGCGGTGGCAAGATAGGTAAAGCCGATCCTATTTCCCAAGCACATCTTCACCAAAGCCTCAGCAAGGCCTCCAAAGCCCGTAGCATAGCAAGAGACAACCCTCTTCTGTGCAATGAGAGATGAAACCTTGGCAAACAGGTGGGGAAGGTCCTCATCCTTCTCAGCTTGCAGCAGGACTACCGCATGGCCAGGATTCTTGAACTCATTGCTTATCAGGGAAGAAGCTTGCGAGGCGCTGATCGCAAAACTTACCAGCGTGGGAGGTACATCAATCTCCCCAAAGGAACCGCTCATGGAGTCTTTTCCCCCTATTGCCGCTTTTCCAAGCAGCATCTGGGCTTTGAAAGCACCCAATAATGCTGCAAACGGAAGTCCCCAGCGCTCAGGATCATCTCCGACCTTGCCAAAATACTCCTGAAAGGTGAGATAGCACTGATCAAGGTCTGCTCCTGCAGCGACCAGCTTTGCCACAGAGTGTACTACAGAGGAAAAGGCACCCCGGTAGGGATCCTGTTCCATAAGAAAGGGATCGTAGCCCCAAGCCATCACAGAAGCTGTAGTAGTTGTCCCGCTACCTACAGGAAACAAGGCCGCCATCACAGAAGAGGGGGTCATCTGGAACTTCCCCCCATACGGCATAAAAAGTGAAGCGGAGCCTATGGTGGAGTCAAAACGCTCTGCAAGACCTTGTTGGGAGCAGACATTCAGATCGCCCATCAGGGTGAGCAATCTCTGTTTTATAGAACCTTCTTTCTTGGTATTCTCCTGGATATCTCTTCGCAGAATACTAACGGAGGCATGCTTCTCAGAACCATGGCTGTCCAGGAAATCCCTCTTGATGTCGACAACCTTTTCTCCCTGATGGATCATCACCAGGCTCTGCTCCTCGGTAACGCGTGCCACGACAGAACTCTCTAGATTTTCTTGTGTAGCCAAAGCTTGGAAAAGGCTGACATCTTGAGCATCAAGGACAACGGCCATCCTCTCCTGGGACTCACTGATGGCAAGCTCCGTCGCACTGAGTCCATCATACTTGGTGAGGATGGCATCGAGGTCTATGACCACTCCCCCTGCAAGCTCTCCAATTGCGACACAGACACCCCCTGCCCCAAAATCATTGCACCGCTTTATCAGAATCGACGCTTCGGGGCGCCTCATAAGACGCTGGAGCTTGCGCTCCTCCGGAGCATTGCCCTTTTGGACCTCAGAACCACAGGTTGCAAGGGAATCAGAAGTATGGCTCTTTGAAGAACCTGTAGCCCCTCCGCAACCGTCACGCCCGGTACGTCCGCCCACCAACACTATCACATCCCCTGGCTGGGGGTCTTCACGCCTCACATCTCTGGCTCTCACCGCCCCCACCACAGCACCCAGCTCCATATGCTTTGCAATAAACCCCGGGTGGTATATCTCCTGGACCAAACTTGTAGCAAGGCCAATCTGGTTCCCATAAGAACTGTATCCGTTTGCTGCGGTAACCACCAACTTCTTCTGGGCAATCTTCCCAGGCAGGGTATCTCCGACCGGGACCAGAGGATTAGACGCACCGCTGATCCTCATAGCCTGGTACACATACGCACGACCAGAAAGAGGGTCACGGATGGCACCCCCTATACAGGTTGCGGCCCCTCCAAACGGTTCTATCTCTGTGGGATGATTATGGGTCTCATTCTTAAACAACATCAGCCAAGGCTCTTTCTTTCCATCACAATCGACATCTACCTTCACGGTGCATGCGTTAATCTCTTTTGATTCATCCAGCCTTTCCAGTTTCCCCTGCTTCTTGAGGATCTTTGAACCGATGACGGCAAGATCCATAAGGGATACAGGTTCCCTGATCCCCAAGTCCTTTCTCCAAGCAAGATACTGCTCATAGGTTTCCTGTACCTCATCACTCTCAATTTTGACAAAATCCAAGGTGGTCAGGAAGGTTGTGTGACGACAATGATCTGACCAGTAGGTATCGATGACCTTCAGCTCGGTATGGGTAGGGTCGCACCCCTTATCAGAGAAATAGGCGCGTACCATCCTTACATCATCAAGATCCATCGCAAGGCCCTCAGCAAGGGAAAACTGTTGGAGAGCATCATCATCAAGGGAGGAAAATCCCCTGAGGGTCTCCATTTTTACGACCTTGGGAGTGGGAAGGCTCAAGCTCTTGGGAAGGGTCATCCCAGCCTCAGTGGCTTCCACAGGGTTTATAAGATACTCCCTGATGGTATTTTTGTCCTTTTCCGAAAAGGTCCCTTCAAATACATACACCTTGGCGCTACGTACCAGTGGACGAGAAGCAGAGCTTATAAGTTGGATGCACTGGGCTGCTGAATCAGACCTCTGGTCAAACTGTCCGCTAAGATACTCCACAGCAAGGACAAAGGAAGAAGAGGCCACTTGCGGGAAGGTATCGTACAGATCGTCAACTTGCACCTCTGAAAACACCATATATTTGCACTGCTCAAGAAGCGACGCTTCTATGCCCTGGATATCGTAACGGTTGATGATGCGCACACCCTGCAGATTCTCTATACCCACATACAGCTTCAAGCTTTCAAGCAAGGCCTCTTCGGCAACCCTGAAACCCTCTTTCTTCTCAACAAACAAACGGTAAACCATACTGATCCTTACGCCTCGAGGGCGACTTTTCCAATATCCTTGCGAAACTGCATTCCATCAAAAGAAACACAAGACACTCCGTGATAGGCCTTTTCAACAGCTTCATGCAACGTCTCTGCCGTAGCAACGACATTCAACACCCTACCCCCGTTGGTAACCAGGTTTTCCCCTTCAAACCTCGTACCTGCATGCAGGCACATGATGCCCTCTTCGGGCTTGCTTAGGGTAATCCTCTTGCCGGTCTCGCAACAGAGGGGATACCCCCCA
>CAYMRN010000245.1:0-3367 GCA_964392855.1 uncultured Sphaerochaeta sp. | reverse complement strand
CGAAACCCAAGGAGTGAGCTGCGGCAATTGGATAGGCGGAGATGACCTGGTTCACTATGATCCAGGTCATTCTTTGCTCTGGTGATCTTTCATTGGTACAGGATCCGGCAAACTGGTGCGAATCCTGGCAACCCAAAGGGGGAACGTAACCCTGCCACATAGTTTCCAGCATGCAAGCTACAGCAAAGCCCCTACCCTTGTGCAATCCTCGAATATTTCTTCTGATACACAAACCTCATAAGGCGGGTATCCAACCATCCGATGGGTTGTACCTTCGGGACCTCTAGGGCGATAAGGGCCGCCTTGCAGTTCTTCTCCAGGATCAGCGCCACAGCTTCAGCATCTGACTTGGTAGTTGCCCAGCAGAGGGCCCCTTCGTCCTGTATGATCAAGGCGTTACATGTTCTGCCCACCTTTCCTACAATGCTTGTCGGGTCGGTAGCAGGGCCAATGACAACAACCTTGGTTCCCGCTATCTGGGCAAAATCATCAAGGTAGGAGGGAAGCTTCTCCAGTCTCCTACTAACCTCAAGAGCGGCAGGCGAGGTATGAAACAGAACACTCTTTTGCAGGGTAGCCTTTGCTACAAGCAAGGAGGCAATCTCTCTGGCCCTCTTTGGAATAAGAGTTTGTGCTTGCTTTAGGTCCTGTTCTTGGCTTGCATCTGTCTCATGTCCAGCAAGCACAACAGCAAGGGTCTCCACCTTTTCTCCAAATAGGGGGACAAGCTTCGCAAGGTGGGCCCTACACTCCACCTCCAGCTGTTTTGCTATCGCCAGGGTTTCTTTCTCATCACTTCCAAAGCAAAGGGCGCCATGGTTGGCAAGCAGGACAGTAGTGGCATCATTGCCAACAATGGCCTTCCTTGCATTTCTTACAAGTGTCTTGGTTCCTGGAAGCCCATATTGGGCTACTGGGATGATCTCTCCAAGCAAGGGTTTGCCCTGGTCGCTGACAGGGATATCCTCTCCAAGCAAACCAGCTAAGGATGCCATCTCCTGATGGGTATGGATCACACAAGCTACATCCTTCTTCTGCCTATAGACCTCCCTATGGAGTTTTTTCTCTGAAGAGGGCTTCAAGCCTTTGGGGTGACTCAGGTCCTCAAGGGTAACAAGGACCAGCTGGTCTTTTCTCAGGTGCTCATACGGTTTTCCGCTGGGGGTAATGAGGAAATGCCCCTCACCTACCCTGCAGCTGACATTGCCCCAGGTCCGGGCAACCAAACCAAGGCTGGCCAGCTGCTTGCTTGCCGTCATCACCGCATCTTTAGCCTGTTCAAGTTCCATATGCACCCCTATCTAGACAATTTCAGCGACCTGGTCGAATACCCGCCCAAAGGCCTTGAGGGCCTCATCGATCATCGCCTCATCATAGGCTGCGCTGGTATAGAGCCTGCTTCCGGCAAGGGTCACCAACCCTTCTGCCATGTAGGCGGCTCCCATATACTCCATCTCCTTCTTCCTGATCGAAGTCTCCTTTATCACAGCAGGAATAGTCCATGGCTTGTTCCAGTTGATGGAGAAGTGCATGGTACCGACCGTCTCAAGGTGACAGATGGAACCTTGGTTGAAGGCGACGAAGGGGAGGTGCCTTTCCTGTATCAGGTTTTGCAATCCAGTTGTGAGACGGTCGCCCATGGCGCCTGCTCTCTCACAAGCTTTGGTCCTCTCTATCTCTTCCAAGGTATAATATCCTGCTACACAGCTAAGCGGTGTGGCTGCCATGGTACCACCGACCAAAGCCCGGTGAATCGTATCACCTGTCTGAATACCTGCAGCAAGGTAGCGCATGTACTCATCCTTGCCTCCAAGCCCGCCGGCTCCTGGATAGCCGCCTGCGATGACCTTGCCAAAGACGGTGAGGTCAGGCTCTACAGCAAAATACCCCTGGGCCCCTGACATGCCTATTCTAAAGCCGGTGACCACCTCATCAAATATCAACAGGGCACCGTACTCTTTACAGAGTTCTGCGACCTCCTTGTTGAAATCCTTGGAAAGGGGGCGGGTCCCGCTCTCAGGTCCTACCGGTTCGATAAAGACTGCGGCAGTGCCTCCCCTGAGTCTGTTCATCCTAAGCTGTCTTTTCAGGCTAGGGATGCTGTTGGGGAAGAACTCCTGGGTATGCCTGAACAGGTAACCGGGCACCCCGTGTGCCTGGGTTCCTTTTGATCCAGGGACTCTGATGCCATAGGCAAGCTGGTCACTCCAGCCATGGTAGGCTCCCCCCATCTTGATGATATTCTTCTTCTTGGTAGCCAGGCGTGCCACCCTGATGGCGGCCATACAGGCCTCTGAACCTGAATTGAGCATCCTGAACTTCTCTACGCTCGGTACGCTGTCACAGATCTTTTTCGCCAGCTTGTACTCATACTCGTGGAACAGCCCAGTTGAAGGCCCGCACCCCTCAAGCAGGGCGATGACCTTCTCTCGGACCTGAGGAGGATTGGAGCCAAGCACGGTGGGCCCTCCTGCCTGCAGGAAGTCAAAGTACCTGTTCCCGTCCAGGTCATAAAGATAGGCACCTTCGGCCTTGGTTATTGCCAAGGGGAAGGGGTGATTGAAGGCGAGGTTGTGCTGGACCCCTCCGGGAATAGCGTTTTTGGCTTCTATGATCATAGCCTTGGAGGCGCTGCATCTCTTTTCGAAATACTCCTCTTCATACTGTTTCAAGGCATCTCGTTTAATGCTGTGTATGGGTTTCTGTATCAACTCATCCAGTTGCTCGGTGACCTTATCTGCATCAAGGTAGTGTGTTATGGCGAATCCGGTACTCATGGCTGACCTCCTAACGTGTCGTTTGCGGTGTATGTTCTGTAGTTTTGTTCACTCTGGTGTTCATGGAGTTCCGATAGATGATGAACCGATTGACACAAAACTCAGTGACAAGGTTGGTTATCATCGTAAGGCCGAGCACAATGTACTCAATCCACCCTATGCGCACCAGGGCATCACCCCACCAGGTGGATAGCGGAGTAAAGATAGCATAGTAGATGCCCAGCTGGATCATAGCCAAGGGGATGTTGTTTGCACTTTTGAAGGTAAAGCGGCGGTTGACGGTGAAGTTGTAGATGACACTTGCGATGAGGGCTGTCAGGTAACTGCCCCAGTAGGCTATGTGCAATAGCTCCAACATGAGGGTGAACACGATTACCTGTATCACCCCAGCTGAGATGGAGAAGAGCACAAACTTAATGAATTGTGCAGCGTTCTCCTTGCCTGTCATCCTTGTTTGCTCTGTCGGGTGCATGAATCTCTCCTTATCCATCGCTAGTTGAGTTTTGAGAAGTGCTTGCGATTGCTCTTGTACAAGGCTTTGAATACGGCATAATTCTTGTCGTATAGCTGTTTCGCATCCATATCCGGCT
>CAYMRN010000244.1:0-3370 GCA_964392855.1 uncultured Sphaerochaeta sp. | reverse complement strand
GTCCATACGTCTTCTACGCTCGAGGGCCTCGGTGAAGCGAAGAACACGGAAGCGTTCTGGTGCCACGAAAAGTAGTCGGATGCGTCCGTCAAGGATTCCCTGATAGACCTCAAAGTTCATCCAGGCGTCTCGACCTCCACTCAGATAGTCTACGGACTCAGTGAAGTGGTACCTCCAGAGTCCTTCAGCTTGATCGCGCATTAAGGCCCGTAATGGAGTTATGACCACGGTAAGCCTTCCCGAGTATTGAGACCGTAGCAAGGCAGGAAGGTGGAAGATGATGGACTTCCCTGCCCCAGTTGGGAGGCGAAGTAAAATGTCTCGATCCGTGTCTATGATTCTCTCAATGGCAGGGCGTTGTGTTCCTGGTCGAAAGTCTTCGTATCCCCAGTTCTCTTTAAGGAAAAGACGGTAGTTTTCGTACCCCATCGGAACTGAAGCAACATTGCGGCAAGGAAAGCATACCTCGTAGAAGATTCTTTGCTTATCAGAATCAATTAGCTCTTCAATCGTGAAAAACGGTAAGTCTTGATGTGGGATTTGGGATGCCTTAAATGTGTGGGGATCTGCAAGCCGCGCGTCCAATATAAGCACAGCATAAGGCATGATGTCGCGTGAACCCAACAGCCCTTGGATCCAGCCTTGAAGGTATCTACCAACAACGTTGCTGATATCCCGCCCCAAAAACGAGATCTGCTGCCGATGTGGCTCTTGTCTAACTTCATACGAGGAAGCAGCCTCTTCAGTGTCGTTGATTTCATCATCAACATCTTTTATAATCAGATCGAAGCATGGTTTCATAAACGATTCCGGTGAGTTCAAGAGTGCATACCAATCGTGCAATGGAACCTCACTGACAACTGCCAAAGCATTTATTCCTAAGCAATCTGCCGCAAGCAGGTAATCTCGGATACGGCTCAATTCACAGACTAAAACCCGATGACCCGCTTTCTGGATACTTTCCAATTGTCTTAAAGGGCTTCCAGAATGATTCGTCGATATCGACAGATGAACAAGATAACGTTGTAGGCAATCCGCTTCTTCACTCCATTTCATGCCAACTACGATAAAGATATCCTTGTCGTAAGCCCTAAGGAGATTGAGGATGCAATGTGTAATCTCTGAGAGGTAGATATGTCGATTAGCAGTATCTGGCGAAATAAATAACCTGTCTAAATCAAGTCGAGTAGCCTCTCCATCACGCCACCTGGGGATTCTTATTATATCCCCGAACCTCTCGACATTCTGCTCGATGGTAATTTCCTGGGGCAACCAGTTGGGCAGTCCAGGTAGTATTGACCATGACGCATCGGTAGCGCTGAGCCCCGGTGGTTCAAAGAGCAACCAGGTAGCCTTGCCATCGTTTTTCTGAACTGGCAGAAGGGCTCTGCCCGTTCGCCGCTCTGTCACACCGCAGAAAAGGTTACGAACCTCTGCTTCTTTCAGATAACGACGATTCGCTTTCTGCCAGACGAGAGCCACTTCACTGGCATATGCCAGTAAAAGTTCACCATCGTTGAATCTGGATTCTGTCTCCGCTAAGTCTAGATTGAATAAATCCTCAGCCACATAGAATCTTAGAGCATCTTCCCGAGTGGGGGTAGGCACCTCCGCATGGGCCTCCCTCAATGCTGATCGCAGTTTGTCTGTGACTAGCCATTGCGGCAGAAGCGACAACCTTACTTCAACTCTGTTTTCTGCAGCATCTGAAACCACGATAGATACAACCTTGGCGAAGAGATCGGCCTCAAGTTGTGCTATTCTGTAACAAATGTCCGGAGAAAGTACTGGATCTGCAAGTCTCGCTTCTGTAGATAAGATTTCGAGATGACAATCTTTCTGCCAGGCAATCTCGTAAACCCGGGATAAAGGATAAACTGTTTCCGGATAAGATTCTTCGCTAAGGCTTGTTGGATAGTTACGCTCACATATTTTGGATAGTCGAGTGAATTCCGTAAAAAGTATATCAACAAGCTCTCTGATATCGTAAATCATGTCTTTAAGACAGGATGAGAGTCTTTCAAATTGTTTCTCGAATAGCTTGTAGCATGCATCTGCATCAGCATCAGCCCGGTGAGCATTCTTCTCTACTATTAGAGCATGAGAGTCACGCCATGGTTCTAGAATCCAAGACACAATTAAAGTATCCCATAGCTCTGAGGTCTCTGGAAGCTCAACTCCGTGTTTTTGGAGAATAGGCCAATCCCATAAAAGCAGATTGTGGCCAACGATACGGGGAGCATTCTGGCCACTCAGGCAGTCATTCAATGCTTTATGGAGTTCCTGTTTGTCCATGCCGCCCTTATTGGCTCGCAGATAAGTTCCTCCGGCATTTCTCCAACCGACTTGATATATGCTTTCTTTGTTGCTTTCAAGGTCGATTGCAATCGTTCTCGCTTTATTGACGTATTTAAGAAGTACATCACCGCATATTGGCCAAACCTCACTGTATCCCTTGCAGGAAGCCAGTTCGTCACTATCCTGAAACACATGTGAAGACCAATCCTCGGGATTAAGAAACTTTCTACAGACTCTTTCGCGATCCGATTCTCCCAAGCCGTACCATGGTGAACTGCAAATCGCAGCAAGCATAGGTATGAGTTCCTTGAGACCTTTGGATGTAGCTAGCAAATTTTTCAGAATATTATCAAGTTGCTCATCTGCTTTCAGGCAAGCCTTTGGAAAATCTCCTGCCTTTCTTTCCCAGAGCTTTACATACCATTCCGCGGCGAGTAATATATATAGGTGCCTCTTGTCCAAGGAATTAATAATCTTGATTCTCTCTTCTTGATACCCGGCAGGTTCGAGCGACTCTTCGATCTTTTCGAGTAGCAGCCACTGTACTACAGTCCTTTCCCAGCCAGTCTTGTTTTGGGAGTACCTAAAAGGGTGGCCACCGACTACGAAGCTGCAGTAACTTCCCTCAAGCCCCTCCATGGTGTTCAATCGCCTTCCGGCATGATCGTGGAAGTGGATCATTTCCTTACCTGTAGGACCGGAAAGAAAACCAAACCCCCTATCAGTGCATTGAGTAATCTTACCACAGTATGGAAGTCGTGGAATTATTTTCTGTATTTCTATATCTTTCATTCTCTCATTCATTATTGACCTATCGCTTTGGATTCCTTGTGGCTAAAGCTGCCCGAGTTAACAGGTTGGCCTGATGTTTCCGTACTCCTATGGCTTTTTATCACTTTGGAAGTACTATATTGCCACTCACAAAGGATCCCGACAGCCAATTTTCGCGCAATATTAACTTTTGTAACACAAAGGTTTTCTATTATGATTCCATCCGTGTAGCCCAAAAGACCGATACGATTAGTATCTGGCATATAGATGTAAAGACCAACGAGAAAATGATTCTGCCAAT
>CAYMRN010000243.1:0-3370 GCA_964392855.1 uncultured Sphaerochaeta sp. | reverse complement strand
GAAAAGATGAAAGGATGAGGGATGAAAGTGCATCAGCACTTGTTCCTTAACCTCGTACTCATCCACGAATGTGAGGTTATGGGGAGCCACTACCCGGATAAAAGTCTCCCCGAACTCAATTTCATACTCAATTGAGTAGCCGTTGAAGGAGAGCCCTGCTATCTTTCCAGGGACCTGGTATGCACTCTCGGGTGGATGATAGGAGCTCAGTGTCACGCTTTGAGGTAAAATAGCCACGAATACCTCGTCTCCTGGAAGGTAGGTACCATCACACTGGGCAAGATCCAATGCGACTTCCAAGTGATTGAAGGTCACTACAGCCTTCTCTGCAGTAAATTCCAGGATCTTGCCATCATAGAAATTGGCATTCCCTATAAAGTCGGCTACAAAAGGGGTTCGCGGGTTGTTGTAAACTTCACGCGGAGTCCCTACCTGAATTATGGCTCCCCTATTCATCACCACTACCCTGTCAGGCATGCTCAGCGCCTCACTCTGGTCATGGGTCACATAGACGGTGGTGATTCCCAGAAGCTTCTGCATTTTCTTAATCTCCCGTCTGGTCTGCAATCTCAACCTCGCATCCAGATTGGAGAGCGGCTCATCGAAAAGGAGAAGTTCCGGCTTGAGCACCAGAGCCCTTGCCAAAGCGACGCGCTGTTGCTGCCCATCTGAGAGCTGATGAGGAAACCTATCCTCCGTACCTACCAGATTGAGCATCTGGCACATCATCGCCACATCGTGCTGAATGGTATCACGATGTTTTTTCCGCGCCTTCAATCCATAGGCAATATTCTCAAAGACATTCATATGGGGAAACAGGGCGTAACTTTGAAACACCATCGGGATGGTCCTCTGTTCCGGTCCGTTGTAGGATAAGGAGACCCCATCCAGAAGCACCTCTCCGCTATCGGGAGGGATAAACCCTCCGATCATCCTAAGTGTCGTACTCTTTCCACAACCGGAAGGCCCGATGATGGTG
This sequence comes from uncultured Sphaerochaeta sp., assembly GCA_964392855.1. Classification (GTDB taxonomy): domain Bacteria; phylum Spirochaetota; class Spirochaetia; order Sphaerochaetales; family Sphaerochaetaceae; genus Sphaerochaeta. The sequence continues at coordinate 2,391 of CAYMRN010000243.1, read as the reverse complement.
ATAGCCTCACCCTTCTGAACGACGAGCGAAAAATCCTTCACAGCCGTTATCACCTTGTCCCCGGCACATGCAAACGCCTTGGAGACGGATCTGAGCTCCAGATGAGGAACTCTCGATGTGTCTTGTTGATCTGCCAAAATGTAACCCCTCTGCTCCTTCGACCTATCGTTTCCGGATTGTGCTCGAAAGGATATATCCTATGGATAATCATATCATCCTTTTACCTGAGGATGGGAACCTTCTTTTTCACCCACTGATTGAGGCCCACCTTACATGCACCCGGAACCTATCAAGTTGTCGGGGGTAAGAAATCGGCGTAGCTCCCTTTAGGGATGATACGCCGATGTTAAAACACGAAAAGGGAGACTGAATACGAAACACATGAAAAAGAAGGATATCCCCCTAGACCAGACTAATCCAAGAAAAATGTTCCAGGGAAATTCCCATGCCTGAGGGTGAAGGTCGAATAGGTAACTCTCTGGTTTTGCACTACATGCCTCTCAAGCATGAACGAGCCGAAGATGATACTTGCAAGCAAGTACGCCACCAAGACCACGCCCCCTATGATAAGCATGCGATTACTCTTTTTATGATTGGCTTTCATGATAGTTGTGCTCCTTCTTAAACAGGAGGAAATAGGTCTCTATCTCCTCGAATGTGATCTCCAAGGTCCTCATGGAATCAAAAAAGTTAGGCAGTTCACTTTGTATAAAATGATCACGCTTTTTCTTGAGGACCAGGTCCTTCGCTCCCTTGGCGGTAAAGTATCCTATACCCCGTTGATTTTCCAGGATACCCTCTTCCTGTAACATGGAGTAGGTCCTGATGACCGTGTTGGGGTTTACTTCCAACTCCATAGCCATATCACGGACTGAAGGGATGCGATCTTCTTCAACCCATACGCTGTTGATGATGAGGTCCTGGATATACTGGGCTATCTGCACATAGATTGGTGAACTGGTATTAAACTGCATCTGTAGCTTGGACCTCCTCAACCCTAAAGAAAGCCGTAACCCAACAGAACAGGGGTAACGCTACGTAATAAAGGAGCTTGGTAAGGACCCTAAAGCCTCCAACTACACCTGAAGCAGGGCGAAACAGCAACGAGTCAAAGGAGAAGACAACGTCAAATGCCCTGAGCGAAGAGCCATACTTGATGGAGAAGACGAGCTTCACAAACAGCAGGCCCAAACCGGCCAGGACAATGCCTATTACCCCAAGTGCAAGCACTGTCTTGAAGAAATGACCTTTGTGGAAATAGGTGGCACCCAAGAGAAACAGTGCATGCCAGACCCAGTACATGGCCAACTGGGAACCAATAACCAGGGTAAAGGGGTTGAACAAGGTCACTGGGTTACCAAAGAAGAGCAACTGCAAAGGTTCGATGATGACCGAAGCAACGAAAAACAACACTATGAGGGCTACAGGAGAGGCAAAGGCTGTAAGCACCCCCTTAGCAAGAAACTTCTCCAAGGATGTTGCAGGAAGCATGAGCCACTCCTGCTGCCCATTCTTGCTGAACATGTCATGGGCAAAGGAGAGGCTTGTTATGATCAGGCCCCCGAAGAAGAGGAAGTTTGGGAACATGGAAGTATAGACAGCGGGAGAAAATCCCATACGGGAGTATTGGGTGAGAAAAGAGTTTATCGTCTCAAAAGCAAACAAGAGGAGAAACAGCGTCGCTGCATAGATGGTAAGGTCACGCTTGCTTGTCTGTATCTCGCGGTTTATCAATAGGCCAAATCGATTCATAGCACACCTCCTTGCATAAGGGTGGGGTTTTCAACCACAACGTTGAAAAGGGTCTCAAGGTCGAGTGGCTGACCTTGGATACTCTCTGTCTCGTTCCGTTCTTTCAGGACCATCCAACCACCTAGGACCTTTTCCTTGTAGACCACCCCCTCAGAGCCTTGGGGATCAGTGGTTACAAGGTCCATGACATACCTGTCTGTGATCGAATCCACCGTATCGTTGAATATGATGGAGCCGTCATGCAGGATAATCAGAGGGTCGATCAGATTCTCCATATCCCTCACCTGGTGGGTGGAGATGATGAAGGTCCTCTCCTCGGTCATGGCTGAAGCTACAGTCTGCCTGAACTGTCTCTTGGAAGGGATGTCCAGACCATTGGTCGGTTCGTCAAGAATAAGTAGGGATGTATTGGAGGCAAGGCCAAAGGCAAGCAAGAGCTTTTTCTTCTGTCCCAAGGACATCTCGTTGAGATTCTGCTCCATGTCAAGGTCGAAGTCCTTGCAAAACTGAGCAAACATGGCATGGTCGAAGCGAGGGTAAAATACTGAGCGCATTGCCAAACACTCGGCACCCTTCATCTTGGGAAGAGGAAACTCCTCAGGGAGATAGAAAATCTCGCTGAGCATCATCGGCTTGCGT
>CAYMRN010000242.1:0-3402 GCA_964392855.1 uncultured Sphaerochaeta sp. | reverse complement strand
ACCCGCAGATTAAGAGTCTGCTGCTCTACCATCTGAGCTAGCGGCCCATGACAAATATACTAACAAAAACCAGGGCCGAATACAAGGACGATCCCGTTGCGCTCGGAAGGATTCGAACCTTCGACCTACGGATTCGAAGTCCGGTGCTCTATCCAGCTGAGCTACGAACGCTTCATTCCCTTTACAAAAAAGGGTGGAAGACGGGGCTCGAACCCGCAACAGCCAGAACCACAATCTGGTGCTCTACCATTGAACTACTTCCACCGTTATACGCTGAAGCAGTGGTTATAAGCCAGTGCGTTTCAACGATGCTTACTATGCCTTAAACCCATTTCTTTGTCAACAACCCTGTGAAAAATTTTACAGAATTTGGCTTTTTTTTGGACAAAGCATTGAGTGATAATCACTTGTAGGGAAGCCCCTCTACACTTCTGGGTCCCCTTTGCTGTCCGAAAGCATCGCCTGGACGAAGGCAACGTGGTGTTTCCACTTGATGCTCTTGCCTCCCAGCAAAGAGGCAAGAGCATCTTCAACTTCTGGCAGGTCCACCCCAATTCCGAGAGCCTGCCACGCCTGGAGATAGGATCCGCCCAGCCAACGGCTGATATCGGCTTTGGTGATGAACCTGGTCTCAACCAGGTCCTGCTCCTCGAGCTTGGCCGAAAACCCCCGCCTTGCAAAGGCTCCTAGCAGGTCTTCAGCCTTCCAGTTGGAGAGGGGGTTGCCCTCTCCTCCATAAATGCTTGCCTCAGCCTTCCTGAGCAGACCTTGCAAATCCGGGGGACAGAAATCTGAAAGGCGGGAGCCTTGCGAAGGCACCCCCTCTGCAAATCGGACTACCCCTCCAGGGGCAAGTCTCCCTTTCAGGGCTTCCAATAGGGGGCCCCTCTCCGAGAGCCGGGTAAGGACATTGCGTCCTAGGATTGCCTCAAAGAGAAGGCCCTCCTCCAAGGAGGTGAGTACCTCCTCCAAGGGCGCATGTATGATGGTGGGTTTTTCCAGGCTCTGCAGCGAATCAGCATAATGGCTGACATGCTGCATCTGAGCCAGGTTCTGCACCTGCGCAACGACCAGCCCCTCAGGGGTCTGCCTATACGCCTCCCACAAGAGGAGCCCATGGCCTGCATTGCAGACCAGGACCCTGTCGCTTCTCTTTAGCCTGAGAGAGGCGAACAGGGTGGTGCGGATCCCTTGCAGCATCTGCCCGCGTTCACTGGTGGTCCTGCTCAGCCATCGCTGCCTCTCCTTATCTCCGGGCGAGTAGGTGAGGTTTTCTACAAACGCATCGGATTCGATGCTCTCAAGCTGCTCCTCCCTCCGGCGGCTGACCTCGCTTCTGATGGTTTTTTCATAGCCCTGGTCACTGGGCTGGTAGTAGACCTTGCCCTGCAGGGCGGTAGGCAGGTACTGCTGGGCCACCCAGTGGTCCTGGAATGCATGGGGGTAGAGGTAGCCCTGACCATGGCCAAAGCCCTTGGCATCGCGGTTACCATCCCTGAGATGGTTGGGAACCTCATCCTGCGCTTCCTGCTCAACGCCTTTGAGGGCATCGAAGAAGGCCATGGAGGAGTTGCTTTTGGGGGCTGTGGCCAAGTAGAGCGCAGCATGGGTGAGGTGGAACCGCCCTTCGGGAAAGCCAATTCGCTCAAAGGCCTGGGCGGCGGCCTCCACTACCACGATTGCGTTCGGGTCGGCAAGCCCCACATCCTCACAGGCGCTGATGAGCATCCTTCTGAAGATGAACTTGGGGTCCTCTCCTGCACTCACCATCCTGGCAAGCCAGTAGAGGGCGGCATCAGGGTCACTGCCACGCAGGCTTTTGATGAAGGCGCTGATGACATCAAAATGATAGTCACCCTCCTTGTCGTAGAGCACTGCCTTGCGTTGGATGCTCTGCTCGGCAGCATCACAGGTGATGTGGATGCGGGTGTTCTCAGCAGGGGGAAAATGATCGACAGAGGTCTCCACTGCAAGCTGCAGGGCATTGAGCAGGGAACGTGCATCCCCGTTGGCGACATCGATGAGGTGCTCAAGGGCCCCCTCTTCAAAGGTGACCTGATACGAGCCGTAGCCCCGGCTCTTGTCGCCCAAGGCCTGCAGGGCTATCTGCTTGAGGTCTGTTTCGGTAAGGCTTTTGAGCTGGAAGATCCTGGACCGGCTCACCAGGGCCGCATTCACCTCAAAGAAGGGGTTTTCTGTTGTAGCCCCTATGAGGACGAAGGTGCCGTTCTCCACCCAGGGCAAAAGAGCATCCTGTTGGCTTTTGTTCCACCGGTGCACCTCATCGACGAAGAGGATGGTCCGCTGCTCGAAGAGCTGGAGGCGATTTTTCGCCTCCTCAATCTCGTAGCGCAGCTCCTTCACCCCTGAGAGCACAGCATTTAGGGTGCTGAAATGCCTTTTTGTGGTATTGGCTATCACCCGGGCCAAGGTGGTCTTTCCTGTCCCCGGAGGGCCGTAGAAGATGACAGAGGAGAGTTGGTCGGCCTGAATGGCCCTTCTGAGGAGCCTCCCTTTTCCTATGATGGCGTCCTGGCCGATAAACTCGTCCAGGACCCTGGGGCGCATGCGGTAGGCTAGGGGTTGGTGCCTGTCAGCGCTTTGGCTGCTGGCTGCTTCGAAAAGATTCATGGTTGCACCTTTTTGTTGAGTATCTCATAGAAGGAGCCCGTCCCTTGGAACACCGGTGTCGTCCTCAGGTAGAGCTCCTCACGGGTCAGCTCTTTCAGATAGGCTGAAAGGAATATCCTGATAAGGTGGTCCTTGGGATCAGGACCGAGTGAGGGCAGGCTCTCTTCCCCCAGCAGGGCTTTCGACCGTGACCAGATGGCATACCTGTCGGCAAGCATCTCCCACGTCCTGGAGCTGGTCGACAGGTGGCCCTCAAGCATCGATCGGACCTCATCTTCAATCTCCTGCTGATGGTTCCTTGCCAAGAGTTCTGTTGCGCTGCTGTCGCTCTGCCTCATGACGGAGAGAGGGTCAGCAATCTCCAGCTGTTCAATAAAGGGCCGGAGCAGATCCGGCATCGCAATGGTAGCCCCTCTGAAGGCTGCGATCACCTGCAGAGACCAAAGCTCCAGATGCTCCTCCAGTCGAGGTATCTGCTTCTGCTCCAGCAAGGGGAGTGAGGATGGGGGGACCATTGTCATGAGGGACATTTGTGAGAGCATGGTGGCCTCGACACGTTCGCTTGCAGTCTGCACCACCTCCCGCAGGGCAGTGCGTATCTCTTCCTGGCTCTCCTCTTGCTGTTTGGGAAGGGTAGAGCAGCCGCTGAGCAGGATGAGCATGATGAGTAGGGGGAAGAACCTTTTCATGGTTTTGACTATACCATTGCAACTCCCTCTTGCATAGCTTTCCCGACTCTTTGGCCTATGGCAGTTGACTATTGGCGGGAAA
>CAYMRN010000241.1:0-3443 GCA_964392855.1 uncultured Sphaerochaeta sp. | reverse complement strand
GTTCCTTCCTGAAAGCCTCCACCAGGCGGTCCTGGACTTTAGCCCTTCGATCGTAGCACAAGAAACCATCCTGCAGGATACCAGCGACACCGGTGTACGCTTCCGCCCCCTTGCAAACCATGTGAACCGTGACCCCTTCTACGCCCTTTGGGGCATGCTCCTGGCCATACTGCTCTACCTGTTGGGAAAAAGGTATGTGAAGTTCACCTCACTGCTGTACGCCCTGCTGCTGATGGGCTTGGGCATACTGGGAAGCGTCCTGCTGTTCATGATGAGCTTCTCCGATATGGATATGACGTGGTTCAACGAGAACATCATCCTGGTCAACCCTCTGCTATTTGTTGGGATGGGCTCCGCTTTCAGTGCATCTTTTGCCAACCGGAAAAAGCATGCAACAAGACATAGGGGCATCCTGGCTAAGAGAACCTTCCAAGGGATGTTTGCACTGGGCATAGCTCTGGTGGTGGCAAAAGGGTTGCTGCCTACCCTGCTTGTACAGGACAACCTGAAGGTAATCCTCTTGCTGCTGCCTATAGCGCTGTCAGGGTCGACCTTTCATGGCTGGAGCAACCGAGAACAGCTCTAGGGCCTCCATCTCCAACCGCTTGGCGGCAAAGGAAGCTAGGATCCCTCCTATCTGCATATTGTAGAAGAGGGCCTTGTCATTGTATGTATCCAGATGGGGGGCCATCGCAAGCTCCGCCTCATAGATCTTCTCAAAATAGGCGGCATAGAGCAGGTACTGGTCGTGGGTGAAGACCTGCTTCTGCAGCTGTGCCAGCTCCTTATCAAGGGCAACATACAGGCAGCTCAAGGCAGAGGGCGAGAGCTCATTGGAATAGGAGTCCAGCACAGGCATGAATGGCTCGGCGAGAGATTCATCATCCAGAAGACCTACCAAGGTACGGCTGTACATGAAGCGGTCATCCATCGCCTTCATGCCCTTTTCCAGATGGGCATCCGCCTCCCGTCTGTATCTCTTCAGTCGGGAGACGTTGTTCTGGTCAATGGCAAAAAAGGCAAAGACAAGCAGGATCAACACAACCGTAATGCTGATGACAGCACTACGGCGGTTTGGGAACATCGGCTTACGCTTATTTCTTGAGGACAATCTTCGTTCCCTTTCCCTCGTACAGGGCCCCATACAGGTGCTCGGGATCGGTGATGAGGCCGGTATTGCCGGTGCTCTTCACAAAATCAACGATGGCCTCCACCTTCGGAAGCATGCTACCGGGGGCGAAATGCCCTTCGGTGATATACTGCTGGGCCTGCTCAACGGTGATGGTATCCAGCGTCTTCTGCTCAGGCTTGCCGTAGTTCAGGCAGACCTTCTCCACAGCTGTGGAGATGACAAAGAGGTCAGCCTTCAACTCCTTGGCCATGAGGGCTGCTGCGAGGTCCTTGTCGATGACAGCCTCCCTACCACTGAGATATCCCTTCTCATCACGCACTACGGGAATTCCCCCACCGCCGGCGGCGATGACGATGACCTTGCTGGCCAACAGGGCCTTGATGGTCTCGATCTCGACAATGGCCTTGGGCTTGGGACTTGCCACCACGCGCCGGTATCCGCGTCCTGCATCCTCAACACAGACCCAGCCTTCATGCTCTTCACGCCTTCTTGCATCTTCGCCCGTCATGAAGGAGCCGATGGGCTTGGTGGGTTTTTGGAAGGAAGGGTCACTGTCGGAAACTTCTACCTGGGTGACGATGGTGGCTACGTTTGGTCGCATGCCAACCTTATTGAACTCGTTGTTCAAGGCCATCTGCAGCTGATAGCCAATGGCACCCTGGGTATCGGCAACACAGCTGTCCAGCGGTACTGAGTGGAGAATTGAACGGGAAAACTCTGCACGAAGCAGGACAAAGCCAACCTGGGGACCGTTGCCATGGGCAATGACTACCCTGTGCCCTGCCTCAACAAGCCTTACAATATGGGCTGCAGTCTTGCGGGCAGCCTCATACTGGGCCTTGACCGTCACGTGGCTCGCATCATCAATAAGTGAGTTCCCGCCTATGGCGATTACTATAAGTTTACTATCCATCCAAGCTTCCTTCCTTGTCGTAAAATTTCTCATCCATCATAGCATGAACGCAACAGGTCAAAACAGATTTGCCCCCTTGTATCGTAAGGGATTTGGCTGAATTCCTCCTGTTTTTTCCCCGGCATTTGACCGTTCTCCCCTCTTTCTGCTAAACTCCGCTCCAATGAGGTGAAAATGCAAGAAACAGCAAGTCTAGACAGGAAAGAGATGTTCCTCTTTGCCCTTTACATAACCAGCATGGTCCTGGTCAATACAATCGGATCGAAGATTATCACACTTTTTGGCGTTCGTGTATCTGTAGGCATATTTTTTATGCCGGTCCTGTACCTGGTCACCGATATCGTAGGGGAAGTGAAAGGACATAAGAATGCCACCATCTTTGTCAGGATGTCGATCTTCATGCTGGTACTGCTGTTTGTCATGACCGGTATCAGCGTACAGATTCCCGCCCACCCCTCGTGGGACCTGCAGGAGCAGTACCGCCAGATTTTCGGCATGAGCATGCGCATGAGCTTCGCCTCCCTGGTCAGCTTTGCCATAAGCCAGAATATCGACATACAGATCTTCATGCTGTTCAAGAAGATCAGCGGAGGCAAGAACCTCTGGCTGCGCAACAACGTCAGCACCATGGTCAGCCAGTTTGTCGATACGGTGATCTTCATGTTTATCGCCTTCTACCACCTTACCCCGAAGTTCACTGTCGCCTACGTCTTCAGCCTGATCATCCCCTATTGGATCTTTAAGGTGATCTTTGCCCTGGTCGATACCCCTCTCTGCTATTTGGGAGTGAAATGGCTTTCCAAAAAGGAGTAGTGGCTTTCCTTCTGCATAAAGTTTGATTACCTTATGGTCTGGACAGTGAGAGATCCTGTCCCAACTATATGTACTATATATGGAGGCGCTATGTCTGAAAACGAACTGTTGCCAATTGAGCAACTGCTTCCCAATAATTTGTTTATCCTTCCAGTAACTGGAAATCCCGTGTTCCCTGGATTGTTCACACCCCTGATGATAACTGACAGCCAAGATGTCGAAATTGTCAACCAATCCATCAAGCACGGGGGATTTCTTGGGCTCCTGCTGGTAAAGGAAGACCTGGACCAGGAGGAATACTCAAAGGATAACCTCTACACTGTGGGGACCGTTGCAAAGATTGTAAAGAAAATCAAGCTCCCTGACGGGGGGATAAGCATCTTCATCTCTACGCTCAAGCGATTTGAGACCAAGCAGTACTACCCCAGTGGCCCCTACCTTGTGGCTGAGGTCACCTACCTTGAGGATATCGAGGATGAACCTGAGGAGTTGCGTGCTTGGACAAGGCTTCTGCTTACCGAGATGAAGACCCTGACGAAGAACAACCAGCTCTTCAGCGAGGAGATGCGGCTGAACATGGTCAAC
>CAYMRN010000240.1:0-3449 GCA_964392855.1 uncultured Sphaerochaeta sp. | reverse complement strand
GATGTACCCCTTAAAAAAGGGGTGGCGAACCATTCTTTCCGCTTCCATCACCAAGGACTCTTTGCTGCGGGTCTGTATCATCCTTCCTTGGTGGCTTGTTATGGCGCAGAACGAGCAGGAGCCATAGCAGCCCCGGTTGCTGGTGATGGAGAAGCGCACCTCTTCCAAGGCAGGGATGCCTCCCATCTTTTGGTAATCAGGGTGGGCGTCCAAGGTAAAGGGAAAGGAGTAGAGTTCATCGAACTGCTTATCGTCAAGAGGGGGCGCAGGAGGGTTCTGTATTATGAACCTCTCCATGCACTTCTGCATGATCCTTTCTCCCAGGATGGGGTTCTCATGGGTCATCTGGAGGTTGAAGGCTTTGGCATACGCCTTCTTTCCCTCCTCCGTAGGGGTATTCGACCTCTTGTCCCTGTCGCTTACCTCTTCAAAGGAAGGCAGGGAGACCACACGATAGGTCGTATCCAGAACTCCGATGGTTTTTTCAGAGAGGGCAAATACCGTACCACGGATATCATGGATATCCTTGATGGACTCACCCTTCTCCAGGCGCGAGAGTACCTCTAGGGTTTGCAGCTCTCCCATGCCGTAGATGAGCAGGTCTGCCTTTGCGTCGAGGATGATGGGCTTTCTCACCTTGTCAGTCCAGTAGTCATAGTGGCTCATGCGCCTCAGGGAGGCTTCAAGCCCCCCTATGATGATGGGTATGTCCTTTCCGTAGGCTTGGCGTGCCCGGTTTGTATAGGAGAGGATAGCCCTGTCGGGGCGCAACCCAGCCTTCCCCCCCGGGCTGTACTCATCTTCACTTCTGGGTTTGGCATTTGCCGTGTAATGGGATACCATGCTATCGATATTTCCCCCGCTTATCATGCAGGCAAGGCGAGGTTTTCCCATTTTTAGGAAATCTTCTGTTGAATCCCATCGTGGTTGTGCAATAATACCTACACGATACCCCCTGCTCTCCAGCAGTCGGGCCAAGAGTGCAGCTCCAAACGATGGGTGGTCCACATAGGCGTCAGCGGAGATGAATGCTATGTCCAGTTCATCCCATGACCTTTGTTGCATATCTAATCTGGTCGTAGGGAGAAATGCGATTCTTGAAGGTTGTTGGTTATGATTCACATCGCTCATACTAGGCTATTGCTTACAGGGTGTAAATAGGTTAAAGGAGCTCCATATGTCTGACAAGAAACTCTTTATTCTGCTCAATCCCCATGCCGCTAAGGGGAAAGGGATGGCTCGAAAAAAAGAGATAGTGAGCCTGTTCGGCAAAGGCGGGCATGAAGCGACCGTCGTGTTTACGGAAAAGGGAGCTGGTGCCTCCGCTCTTGCCTATCAGGCGACCCTGGAAGGGTGGCAGACCATCATCGCAGCTGGTGGAGACGGTACGGTAAACGAGGTAGTTGACGGCATCCTGCGAGCAGTAACCGAAAAGAAGATTCCCTCACCCAATGTGGGGATCCTTCCCATCGGGAGGGGCAATGATTTTGCCTGGAGCATGGGTATTCCTACGAACCTGAAAAAAGCAGTTGACCTCATCATTGAGGGGAAGACCCGCACCATCGATGCAGGCATAACCTATGGGGGGAACTATCCGCAGGGAAGGTACTTTGTAAACGGCCAGGGCATAGGCTTTGAGCCTCTGATAAATTTTGTCGCCAGTGACTTCAAGCATGTTTCAGGGACATTGAGCTACATCCTCGCCCTGATAAAGATCCTTGTAGCCCCTCCAGACCCCTATAGGGTGCAGCTGACCCTTGATGGAGAGACCCAATCCTTAACGACCCAGCAGCTGAGCATCTGCAACGGGCGACGGATGGGCAGTGCTTTCATCATGGGTCCCGATGCACTCCTTGATGACGGGTATTTTGATGTCGTGTTTGCAAACCAGCCGGTAAAAACCTCCCGTTTGCTCTGGATAGCCTTGAAATTCTTCAAGGGAACGCAAGTGAAGCTTCCCCTCTTTACTGTCATACGGGCAAAAAGTGTCAAGCTGGTCTCTGAGAACAGCCCTATGCCTGTCCATGTCGATGGCGAGGAGATATCCAAGGGGTGCATGCAGTTTTCCACACAGTTGTTGCCTTCTGTCCTGCCAGTATTTGCGTAATTTTACTAAACCATGTCTAGAGGGGGAGTGCAAAGGACCTCAAATGCCATAATTGTTTACATTTTGTCCTATTTTGTTCTTTTCTTTTGGACATTAATTGACTATTATACATATGATTAGGATTCTGTTTCTGTAAAACGGTTCTGCCGTTTTATCTGTTTTTCTGCTTTGTCAATGATCTCTCTAATCCGGTTGACTTCTCAGAAAAGAGAGTATATCCTAAAAAATGCGCGTCTTTTGTAGTTTTACCAGCAATGGCACATATAGTAAGGAGTTCCCAGTTGATAAAGGATTTGGTACCGTTCGTCCATTTTTATGATCAGGACTTTGTTGATATGTATGACAGGTCTTGGGTATGGATTGACGAACTTTGGAAGCAAGGCACTGAGGCCAATGGGTTTTCAGGGTCCTATCTCTCCTATCCTGACCAGACCACATTCAATCAGTACTTGTCCTGTTTTTCCTCCCTTTTTCTTGTATACAGCAACCAGAACAACTCACCGTTCCCGTTGATAGATTTTTTTTATCAGAAACAAGAAGAGAATGGAGCGATTAGAGGTGAATACTCTATTGAGGATGGCTCTCCGGTATTTACCGCAGCCAATCCTGAAGGTATTTCACCGCCCCTGTTTGCGTACGTTGAATACGGATTTTACCATAAGATAGGAAATAAGAAGAGGCTGAAAGAGGTTGTGCCGATCCTGGAGAAATACTTCTCCTGGATCCAGACTACCTTTCAGAAACCCAACGGACTGTATTCAGTTCCCATATCCTCGTGCGAAAGTGGGAACATCCCTCGTGATAGGGTTTATTATCCCTTGGATTTCAACGCACAGCTTGCGGTGAATGCACTCTACATGTCGGCAATAGGCGATATTCTCAATGATAAGGAGTTGAGCTTTCGCTATAAGCGGCTCTACTTCTCCCTGAAGACTAGGATCAACTCGCTGATGTGGGATCCTGACAAGAATTTCTACTTTGACCTGGATATCAAGGAAAATAGGGTCAAGAACAAGTTCATCGGCGCCTACTGGACGATGCTTGCAGAGATTCCCAATGATGAGCGTGCTGCCTACATGATCGAAGATCTGCACGACCCTAAGGAGTTTGGGACGGACAACCCTTTCCCCGGAGTTCCTGTCTCCTCTCCCGCTTTCAGCGAGAAGGGAAATGGCCACTGTGGTGGGGTACTGCCGGTAAACACCTTTATTGTCATCAAGGCACTGGAGAAATTCAATCAGTTTGTCTTTGCACGGGAGTGCGCCATCAGGCACATGTACTATCTGCTTGATACCCTTCATCCTGATGCCGAGACCCTAGGGGATGTCTGGGAGGCCTACCT
>CAYMRN010000239.1:0-3455 GCA_964392855.1 uncultured Sphaerochaeta sp. | reverse complement strand
TCCCACTATGATTGGTTGGTGTTGGGGGAGCTTCACAGCCCAAGGGCGAAGTCAACTTCTCCCCCTATTTCTGTTCTCTGGAGGTTCTCCATGAGTTTCTTACTGGTCGGTCTCTTGCATACAACGTGGCAACAGCTATTGATGTTTGGTGTAGGGGGGCTTCTCATCTATCTGGCAATCGCCAAAAAACTAGAGCCAGCTCTGCTGCTACCGATGGGGTTTGGGGCAATACTCGTCAACCTGCCTTTTTCCGGTGCCGTCACCCAGAGCATGGTGGGCATTGGAGAGGTCACGGGAATCCTTGACTGGCTCTTCACCATGGGCATCGAGTCAGCAGAGGCTATGCCGCTTTTGCTGTTCATCGGAATAGGGGCAATGATCGACTTTGGCCCTCTGCTGGCAAATCCAAAGCTCATCCTCTTTGGCGCTGCCGCCCAATGGGGCATCTTCGCCACCATATCCTTGGCCACCCTGATGGGCTTCAGCCTCATCGATGCGGCATCCATCGGCATCATCGGAGCTGCAGACGGGCCCACCTCAATCTTGGTATCCCAAGTCCTGGGCAGCAAGTACATCGGTCCCATAGCCATTGCCGCCTACTCGTATATGGCCTTGGTGCCCATAATACAACCGTTTGCCATCAAGCTGGTGACCACCAAAAAGGAAAGGGCCATCAGGATGGCATACAATCCCCGCACCATCTCCAAGCGATCGAAGATACTGTTTCCCATCATAGTCACCATAGTCGCAGGCTATGTGGCCCCAGCCTCAGTATCGTTGGTCGGCATGCTGATGTTCGGGAACCTGATACGGGAGTGCACAGTTTTGGACTCACTCTCCACCACTGCTCAGACAGTGCTGGTCAACCTCATTACCCTGCTGTTAGGCATTACTATCGCATCCACTATGAGAGCTGAGCTGTTTGTCACCGTCCAGACGCTTATGATCATGGGCCTCGGGCTCATGGCGTTTGTGTTCGACACCATAGCAGGGGTAGTGTTTGCCAAGGTGCTCAACCTGTTTAGCAAGACAAAAATCAACCCTATGGTAGGGGCTGCAGGCATCTCGGCATTTCCCATGTCAGCCCGGGTAATCCAGAAGATGGGCCAGGAGGCCGACCCTCAGAACCACCTGCTGATGCATGCCGTTGGTGCCAACGTGGCAGGACAGATAGCATCGGTCATCGCCGGTGGCGTCATCCTGGGACTGGTCCCAGGGCTCTTATAAAGGAGGTTTGCCAATGAGTGATACATTTACTCTCTCACTGCTCTTGATGGGACGGGGTATGATAGGCATCTTTGCTGTCATCCTCATAATATATGTGGTGTTGCTGTTCCTGGGTAAGCCCAAGAAGAAGACGCACAAGGACGAGTAGATTATATTTCTGAAATAGTTTGAGAAGACATAGTGATCATGAAATACCGTTCATGAACAGGATATCTCCTCCCTGCCTCAAGATGCAGGGAGGAGATGTCTTTCTTTGTAAAATCCCCACTTTATCCCCTTTGGATTTCTGTGATAAGGTGCAATGATTGACAAGGGTAACCTGTTTTGGTCGAAATGCCAGGGCAGAATAACTATATCGTCTTGTGCATTTCAGGTAGTTCTGCTTACAAGGAAATTGCCTTATAGACTTATAGACCATACATCGATCGTAAAGGAGTCATCATGATCTATCTTGAAGAGTATACCTACAACCGTGGAAAAACTGCTTTTGATGCTTCTCGCCTGGTACAAGAGTTATTCTATGAGAACCCTTGGCAGCGGATGCTTGAAGTGCAGAGAGCAAAAGGAGTCAACGCATTCATCATCAGCCATGAGGTGTTTCCAGAGTCTTTCTATCGCGCCTTGAATCCCGGAACCTTGTTGGTGAGGCTTGGAGTGGGTTATGACTCTGTGCCCATTGAACTGTGTAGGGAGAGAGGAATCCTTGTAGCGAATACCCCCAATACGTTGAATCAATCGGTGGCTGAGCATGCCATGGCTATGCTTGCTTCGTTTTCCAGACATATCATTGCACATGATAAAGCGATGCGAGCAGGTGAGTGGAGTCCCCAAATGGCAGAGCAGCTATCTGGGAAAACCCTTGCTATCATAGGATTTGGTGGGATCGGAAGATCGGTGGCGACAATTGCAAAACAGGGATATGGGATGAGGGTTGTAGCGTTTGGCAGAAACGAAGAGGCAAACAAAGGCTTTTCCCACTTGTTTGATCATTTTACAACGAACCTTGAGGCAGCAGTACAAGACGCTGATTGTATTACAATTCATCTGAACCTAAATCCCTCAACAGAGAAAATAATTACCTATGACCTGTTGAAAACATGCAAGAAAGAACTGGTTTTGGTCAATACAGCCAGAGGTGGTGTAGTCGATGAGCAGGGATTGTATCGGGCTTTGACGGACGGAACCATCGCAGGTGCTTGTCTAGATGTCTTTGCAGCAGAGCCCTATGTTCCCATACAAGGCTGTGACCTGAGGCAACTCTCTAATGTCATCATGTCACCCCATGTGGCATCCCATACAACAACGGCAAACATGCA
Organism: uncultured Sphaerochaeta sp.; assembly: GCA_964392855.1. Taxonomy (GTDB): domain Bacteria; phylum Spirochaetota; class Spirochaetia; order Sphaerochaetales; family Sphaerochaetaceae; genus Sphaerochaeta. The sequence continues at coordinate 912 of CAYMRN010000239.1, read as the reverse complement.
GATGGCCCAGTCAGCAATCCAGACTATCAAATGGTTTGCACAAGGGGAGATGGAAAAACTGCCTATCGTACCTGAGCTAAGGGGCCTAGTCGGCAAACAAGTTTAAGTGATACATGCGACAAACTGTTGTCTCAAAATAGGAATCATCTCTCCCTATGTATAAGGAGAGGTGATTGCTGCTGTTTGGCTGAATATGGGTCTTTGTGTTCTTTCTACTATACGAATTTGTCTGATCAATACAGAGGAGATTCGTGCTATCTCAATGGGGCTTTCACCTCTGATTGCCTTCTTGATATCCTCCTACAAATTCAAAATCAGTTGTTTTTTATCGATAAAAATGGCAAGAAACTCTTCACTCTCCTTGTTTCACAATAGCTTGGAGTGATTAGTGATATCTATTTTCTATAAGAGTTTATTGTGTTAGGGGTCATGGAGAAAAAAATATACAGAAAAACTTTGACAGGTCATAACATATAGGTTATCATACAACTAATCAATTTCGAAAGGAGCTTTTTTAGATGAAAAAAATGCTAGTGTTTGTGCTGATGCTCTTCGTTGTTTTGGGCCTCGTTGTGGCTCAGGGCGGTTCAGAAGACTCAAAGAAAGGTGCTAAGACCTATGAGATTAACTTTGGAATCCATACCAGTACCGGATCAAATGAAGTGTACGCCCTTGAAAGATTCAAATCTTTATTGGAAGAGCGCTCTGAAGGGAGATTCTCTGTAAAGTTGTTCCCGAATGCTGCCCTTGGCTCTGAACTGGAGAATCTGGAGCAAGTAAAGACCGGAGAGATCCAGATGGCGATGGTGCAGGCCTGGGGCGACCATTGAGCCTCAGCGCCCTGCCGAGCGAAGGAGCGAGCCCGGCGGCGCGGCGCGCGGCCATCGCCGGCCTGAGCGACGAGGCGCTGGC
>CAYMRN010000238.1:0-3458 GCA_964392855.1 uncultured Sphaerochaeta sp. | reverse complement strand
TGCTATAACTTTGTGTATGAATAGAGCACCTTTACTAATAGCACCAAGCATGCTTTCTGCAGATTTTTCCCGTGTTGCAGAGGAAGTGGAAACCGTAAATACAAGTGGGGCCTCATGGGTCCACCTGGATGTGATGGATGGGTCCTTTGTGCCCAACATCTCTTTCGGCCATAAGTTCATCAAGGATTTGCGACCCTGCTCGCCCTTGGTGTTTGATACGCACCTCATGGTGATGAACCCTGAAAGGCATGTGGAGGTCTTTGCCCAGAGCGGATGTGACTATATCACTGTCCACGCTGAGTCGACAGTCCACCTGCACAGGACGCTGCAGCTTATTAGAAGCTGTGGGTGTAAGGCCGGGGTCTCTCTGGTTCCCTCCACCCCCGTAAGCAGCATTGAGCAGGTTTTGGATATAGTTGACCTTGTGCTGATCATGAGCGTCAACCCAGGCTATGGCGGTCAGCAGCTTATCCCTTCAACCTTACGCAAGATTTCCGAGCTTGCCCAGATACGTTCTGATGAGGGGTATGATTTCCTCATCAATGTCGATGGGGGCATAAATACCCGCACAGTCAAGGACGTGGCTGCCTGTGGGGCAGATGTGGTTGTCTGCGGCAACGCATTCTTTACTGCAGAGGACCGCACCCAGTTTGTCGCTGATATGATCAAGGCTGGAACGCTCGGGCAAGGGCGATGAAGAGTGTCATACAACGGGTCACAGATGCCTCTGTGACCGTTGGTGGCCAGCTGGTCGGCCATATTGATAGGGGGCTGTTGGTCTATCTGGGAATAGAGAGGGGGGACAGTGAGGCTCAACTGCTCAAGCTCTGTTCAAAAATACCCAAACTGAGGGTGTTTACCGATGGCGAGGGGAAGATGAACCTGAGCCTCAAGGATGTAGGGGGTTCGCTTCTGGTGATAAGCCAGTTCACCCTGTGCGCCAACCTGCACAAGGGCAACCGCCCCTCCTACAACGAAGCAGCAGATCCTGAGGATGCACTCCTGCTGTACGAGAGGGCTTTGGACATCTTCAGGGGATTGGGGTTCCCTGTTGCGCATGGGGCATTCGGACAGCATATGAGCGTCACCTATACCAATGACGGTCCTGTTACCCTTTTGCTGGATAGCTAGGTTGAAGCGACACCCCCAAGTGACAACCTTACTGAATTAAGAAGAGAAACATAACGTTTCGAGTAGGAGCATAGTATGGCGAAAAATAAGGAAAGAAGTTTTCCTTCGGATACCTCACAAAAGCATGATGCCTTGGAAGCGGCAAGGGTACAGATCGACAAGCAGTTTGGCAAAGGGTCGCTGATGAGGCTAGGGGACAACAAGGACTCCCTGGATATCGGCTCGACATCCTCCGGGTCGTTGTTGCTCGATGAGGCCTTGGGTGTGGGGGGCTATCCCCGTGGTCGTATCATCGAGATATACGGACCTGAGAGCAGCGGAAAGACAACCTTGGCCCTCCATGCAATTGCAGAGAGCCAGAAGTCTGGAGGCATTGCAGCCTTCATAGACGCTGAGCATGCCCTGGACCCTACCTATGCTAAAAAACTCGGAGTTAACATAGATGAGCTTTGGATCAGCCAGCCGGACAGCGGTGAACAAGCCCTGGAGATCTGTGAGTCCCTGGTCCGCAGCGGTGCCGTGGACATGATCGTCGTAGACTCGGTAGCCGCCCTCACACCCCAGGCTGAGATCGACGGGGATATGGGCGACAGCCACATGGGTTTGCAGGCACGTCTGATGAGCCAGGCTCTGCGCAAGCTCACTGGCCTGCTTTCCAAAAGCAATACCACCATCGTATTCATCAACCAGATCCGCATGAAGATTGGGGTCATGTTCGGCAACCCTGAGACCACTACTGGTGGCAATGCCCTCAAGTTCTACGCATCGGTCAGGATTGAGGTCCGTAAGATAGAGACACTCAGCAAGGGTGCGGATGACATTGTCGGAAACCGGATACGCATCAAGGTTGTAAAGAACAAGGTAGCCCCTCCTTTCAAGAAGGTTGAGGTCGATTTGATGTTCGGGGAGGGCATAAGCTATATCGCCAGCATCCTTGACGCATCGGTGAAGCACAACATTATCGAGAAAAGCGGGTCATGGTACTCCTATAATGAGGAGAAGATTGGGCAAGGCAGGGACAAGGCAATAGACTTCCTCAAGCAGAACACCGACTTAGCCATCGACCTGGACAAGAAGCTCCGCGCCCTCATGTTCCCCCCCAAGGGATCGGTCCCCGTATTGGAAGCTGCCCTTGAACAAAATAAGGAAACGAAAAAATAGGCACCTTGCACATGAGGCTGGGAAGCGGGCACAACCCGCTTTCTTGCCATAGGGACGAACGTTAGATATACTCACCTCTAGTGGGGCAGACATTGCAGGCAACCGAGCACATACAGAGAGAACCTGATGGGACAGAGTTCCTCCTCGAATCCTTCGAGGGGCCTCTTGATGTGCTCCTGTATCTGATCCAAAAATCAGAGGTCAACATCTACGACATCCCCATATCGGAGATAACCGAACAGTATCTTGCGTACCTGAACAGCGCAAAGGACCTTGAGTTGGGAAATCTCACCCAATTCTATAAGATGGCTGCGGACCTGCTCTACATAAAAAGCAGGATGTTGCTCCCTGTTGACCTTGATTTTGACGAGGAGTATGAGGACCCTCGCCAGGAGCTGGTAGAAAGGTTGCTTGAGTACCATAAGTTTCGCAAGTACACCGAGCTGCTTACCAATACCGAAGGCGGCCCTGAGATGTTCATCATGCGCAAGAAGTCCCAGTTCAGGCTTCCGTTCGGTGATGAGGAGCTCTTTGAGGAGATCAGTTTGCAAGACCTTCTCGCATCCTTTACCAGGATGATGAGCAGCATCACCCCCAGCAAGGTCTTCAATGTCTATGAGTCCGTAACGGTCAACGAGAAGATTGCCCTTATGCATGAGCTTTTCGAGACAAGGGAGTACATCACCTTTGAGGAGGTCGTTGTCCATCTTGGGGATATGCTGCACATAGTTTGTGCCTTCATGGCTATCCTTGATGCTTGCAAGTTCAAACTCATCGCCTTGGAACAGTCTGATTCCTACGGACAGATACTTATTCGTAGGCGAATCGACTCTGATGGGGAGCCCCTGGATGATGCCTACGATGACGATGAGTTCGATGATGAGGGCATATATCCTATCAGTGAGGAGGAAGAATTAGAGTTTTTCCATAAAGATACCTACCAAGATGAAGAAAGTGTGGTCGCAACTGCTGACGATGGTAGGATAATTCTATATGATGAGCAGAGCGAAGAGGAGCAGATCCTCCTTGACGAGGATTAGCAGGAAGCGGAGGTTTGTCTGATTTGAAGAAAAAGGGTGTACAACTGCCACTGGTCCCGAACGAGAGTGGCCCGATACTCAGTATGGAGGCAAGGCTTGCCGAAGCCTTTCTTTTTTTGGAAAATG
>CAYMRN010000237.1:0-3484 GCA_964392855.1 uncultured Sphaerochaeta sp. | reverse complement strand
TGTTTTTATGCTCCTCTATATTGGCATAGAGCTCTTCTAGGGAGTAGAAGCCTTCAAAGTCTTCTGTCATTGAGGCCTTGTAGCCATCAAGTGCACCCTTCACATAGTAGCCTGTATCGAAGAAAAGCCCTTGTGAAGCAAAGGATTGCAGCAACAGGTAGCCATAGGTGTAGCTGAAGCGGTCATGTAGGGAGACAAGGGAGGTCATCTCAGCAAGGCTGATATAGACATCCAGCACTCCGAGGGTGACCAGGGGGTTGATATATCTGATGGTTGATGCCCTATCCATATCAAGGACAACTTCAAGATAGTCACCAGCGGCTAAAGCAGATACGGGGAAGCTGCTCTCAGTTGTCTTGTCTGTCTTGATGCTAAACTGTTCGTTGGCTTGGGTGCGTACCAAAAATACAGGGGAAGACCCTTCTTGCTCAACATTGATGATCCTGACAGTCACACTCTGGGGATCACTCTCCTTCATTCCGGCGGCAAATAGGGTTGGTACGATGAGGGCGATGGCAAGAAGTGCCATAGTAATTTTTGTAATTTTACTCTTGTTCATGTTCATTCCTTTTAATGCAGTCATTGCCTGTTTGGCAACATCCATTCTAATGTACGAGTTCTTTATCCAATCGTCAACAACTGTTTTCTTCCCACAAGTTTCGCATTAAAAACAATAGTTTACAATACAATGGATTACTCATATTTTCTGTTTTTTCAAGAACGTAGGTATTGTTGCCAACTACAGTGACTCATGGTAGGGTATTTGCGAAAGGGAGAAAAACATATGCCACGTATTACCAGAGCAGACCCAACCGAAGATGATATCAGGCTGCTGTACGAGACCGTCCGAATAGCACATACGGCCAAACTTGAGGGAAGCCACCCTTTTGGAGCCCTGCTGGCGGATAAGGATGGCACCATCCTGCTTGAGCAGGGTAACGCCTATGAGGAGGGAGGACCTGCAATGCACGCTGAGGCCGCCCTGATGTTCAAGGCCGGAAAGCTCTATAGCCCCCAGTTCCTCGCCACATGCACCCTCTACAGCTCTGCTGAGCCGTGTGTGATGTGCACCGGTGCGATGTACTGGACAAACGTCAGACGCCTGGTGTTCGGTATCTCAGAAGCACAGCTTCTGGAGCTTACCGGCAGTGATGAGCAGAACCCCACCTTTTCCCTCCCTTCCCAGAAGGTCCTCTCCTATGGGCAGAAGGATATTGAGATAGTGGGGCCTGTTGAGGATGCAAGGCTCATCGAGGCCATACTGGCCGACCATAGGAGCTTCTGGAACAAATGACGATAGCACTGCCGTATCTCTTGCAAAAAGAGCACATCTGCCACATTGCTGATGGTCACATCCACATAGGTGACCGCAGGGCCTTCCCTTTTGCAAAGCGCTCTGAGAAGTGCGCAACTGTTGAGCAAGTTGCCCTAGCCCTGAAGGCAATGGTCACCCAGGGTGGGGGACCATTGCAGGTTGCCTTCACCACCCTTAGGTTTGTCGCAGAAGGGATGGCACTGGGGCGCCTGCCCTACTCATATGCCGAACTGGAGCGCCTGGTAGGGCTACTCATCGAATCAAGGCCAACGAACACCACCATGAGAAGGGTCATGCTCGCCTCTCTTGCTGAATTGGCCCCTCTATTTGCAACTGGGGTGCCGCCAAAGGAGTTTGCCCTTGCTCTCAACTCCCTGGTAGATACGAAGGAAGAGCAGTATGATGCTCTCTACCACCGGATGGGTAAGCTGGGAAGCTCCCTCATCGATGATGGGGACGTGATACTCACCACCTGTTTTGCCGAGCACACCTTCTTGCTGAGCCTTGCCTATGCCAAGGATGAGGGTAAGAGCCTCTCTGTCCTGGTCAATGAGACCCGGCCCTATCTGCAGGGTTCGCGCCTGACCTATCCCAGCTTGCTGGAGATGGGCATAGAGGCCCATATCATCACCGATGGTATGGGAGCCCACTACCTACGAGAGGGTGCGATCACCAAGTACATGACAGCTTCTGACCTTGTCTGCATGGATGGGACTGTGGTCAACAAGGTAGGCACCCTCTCCAATGCAGTTGCTTGCAACCACTACGGTGTTCCATACTATGCCTTCAGCATCTCCCCAGACCCTACAAAGCTGACGGCCACCGACATTGTCATGGAAGAGCGCGATGGGCAAGAGGTGCTCTTGTGCATGGGTGAGGCGACCACCTGTTCCGGCAAGGCCCTCTACCCCTCCTTCGATATCATAGAGCCTTCCCTGGTAAGGGGAATAGTCACCCCTAAGGGAGTCCTCTCTCCCTCAACTCTTGTAAGGAGCTATACATGAAAGCAATTATCGGTGGAACTGGAGTCGATACAATTTCAAATTTTTCTAGTGAGCGCAGGGAAGTACCAACCCCTTATGGTCCGGTGGAACTCTTTGTAGGGAAAGCAGAGCACTCCTCCCTGGTTTTTCTTCCCCGTCATGGGTCCACCCACTCTGTTCCCCCTCACCTGATCAACTATCGTGCCAACATCACAGCCCTCAAACTACTGGAGGTCGACACGCTCATCAGCATCTATGCTGTAGGTTCCATCACTGATGCCCTGGCACCTGGTGAAGTGGGGACCATCTCCGACTTTGTCGACTTTACCGGTGGAGGGAGGGAGCACACCTTCTTCACCGGAGGGGTGAGCTCTGTAAAGCATGTGGGGATGGACCGGGCCTTTGACCCCGATCTCACCTCTGCCCTGCATGCAAAGGACGTCACTTTGAAACATGGGGGAGTCTATGTCTGCACCAATGGTCCTCGGCTGGAGACCCCCTCTGAGATACGGATGTTCAAATCACTCGGCTTTGATGTGGTGGGCATGACAGCCTCCACAGAGGTCACCCTTGCCCGTGAGGTTGGCATCAGGGTTGCTTCCCTTGCCTATAGCATCAACTGGGCTGCAGGGGTAGGTCCTGATGAAGTCCTATTCATCGGGGATGAGCAGATCGAAAAGCTTAAGGATAGGATGATAAGCCTCTCCATGAGCGTATTGGAGGGGTGAGGATGGACGAGCATGCACGCGTTATCCGTGAGGCCAGGATTGATGATGCCGCAGCTCTTCTCGCCTACCTGAGGCAGGTGGGTGGTGAAAGTGATGGCCTCACCTTTGATGCCAAGGGCCTTCCCTTCACCGTCGAGCAGGAGAGGCAGTACCTGGACATGCGCATGAGCTCGGCCAACAACATCACCCTCCTGGCCTTGGAGGGTGAAAGGATCATTGGGAGCCTGGGTGTTGATACCCCCTCCTTTGAACGGTTCTCCCATCGTGGGGAGATGGGTATCTCCGTTCTCAAGGAGTGCTGGGGCCAAGGGGTTGGGGCGGCTCTGCTTGAGGCGATGCTCTCTTGGATACGCGACTTCCCTACAGGCCTGAGAAAGATAGACCTGACTGTACGAGAGGACAACAGGCGGGCTATCGCCCTCTACAGGAAGTTTGGCTTCAGGCAGGAGGGCACGATA
>CAYMRN010000236.1:0-3489 GCA_964392855.1 uncultured Sphaerochaeta sp. | reverse complement strand
TTTGGCCTTTCCTGCCATCAACCGACCTTGGTCTCCTTTGTCTTGGCAATCCCACTCATCAGGACGCGTAAGCCTTGTTTCTCAAACACCGCCTTGGCCATGGCCAACTCCTTGTCCGCTGGTTCCTTAACCCCCTTGAGCGAGTAATCGAGCTTGAGCTGCTCCCACTTGTACTGGCCCATGCTGTGGTAAGGCAACAGCTCGACCACCTCAATGCAGGAAAAGCCCTTGAGGTAGGTGGCAAGCTGCTGGAGCCTTGTCTTGTCCAGTGTCCAACCCGGTACCAGCACGTGGCGCAGCCACACCTTCTTGCCAATGCTCTGGCAGTACTCCAAGGTTGCCAGCGTATTGGCGTTTCCCATTCCCGTCAGGCTGAAGCTCTGCTTGTCATCGAGGCTCTTTATATCCAACAGCACCAGGTCAACCTCATCGATGACCGCCTTGGAAAGCTCCAAGGGGACACTGCCTGCGGTATCGATGGCGGTATGAAGTCCTTCGCTCTTGCATCGTTGTATGATGTCCAGGGCAAAGGCTGGTTGCAACAGGGGTTCCCCTCCACTTAAGGTGACCCCGCCCTTGGCGATGAACGAGCGGTAGGAGAGGATTTCCTTGACCACAGCTTCGCTATCGGTCACGTTTTTACCCTTCATCGCCCAGGTATCGGGATTATGGCAATATCGGCAACGTAATGAACAGCCTTGGAGAAAAAGCACATACCTCACTCCAGGTCCGTCAAGGGTGCCAAAGGTCTCTACTGAGTGCACTGTTCCTTGTATGCTCATACTAGCCTCCTTACAGGTGGTCATGGAAAGTTCTGTGGATGACATCAAGCTGCTGCTCGCGAGTCAGTTTGATGAAGTTTACTGCGTAGCCACTGACACGGATGGTAAGCTGCGGATACTTCTCAGGGTGGTCCATGGCATCAAGGAGGGTGCTTTTCTCCATGACGTTGACGTTGATATGGTGTCCGCCCTCTGCAAAGTAGCCGTCCATAAGGGTAACCAGGTTAGCTTTCTGCATCTCCCTATCCTTACCTAGGGTACCCGGGACAATGGAGAAGGTGTAGGAGATGCCATCCTGGGCATAGTCGTACGGGATCTTGGCCACACTCTTCATGCTTGCCACACACCCCTTGGTGTCACGCCCATGCATAGGGTTTGCCCCTGGGGCAAACGGTTCTCCCCTCTTTCTTCCATCGGGAGTCGAGCCGGTCTTTTTCCCATAGACCACGTTGCTGGTGATGGTAAGCACTGACAGGGTAGGGACGCTGTTGCGATAGGTGTGGTGGCTTCGCATCTTGGAGATGAACATCTTCACCACCTCGATGGCGATGTCGTCCACACGGTCATCGTTGTTCCCAAAGGTGGGATACTCCCCTTCGATCTCAAAGTCCACAGCCAGGCCATTCTCATCATAGATAGGCTTCACCTTTGCATACTTGATGGCTGACAGGCTGTCGGCAACAACGCTGAGCCCGGCTACTCCCCCTGCCATGGTCCTGAGGATCTTCTCATCATGCAAGGCCATCTCTATGCGTTCGTAGCTATACTTGTCATGCATGTAGTGGATGACATTGAGAGTGTCTATATAGAGCTTGGCAAGCCACGAGCTCATGTGCTCAAACTTCTCCATCACCTCGTCATAGTCGAGATACTCGCTCTTTATGGACCTTGTCTTGGGGCCCACCTGTTCGCCGCTCTTCTCATCACGTCCGCCGTTGATGGCGTAGAGCAGGGTCTTTGCAAGGTTTACCCGGGCTCCGAAGAACTGCATCTGCTTTCCGATGGCCATGGCCGACACACAACAGGCAATGCCGTAGTCATCTCCATAGTCCATGCGCATCAGGTCGTCATTCTCGTACTGGATCGAGGATGTCTCTATGGAGAGGTCGGCACAGTACTTCTTGAAGGGCTCAGGAAGGCGCTGGCTCCACAAGACGGTGAGGTTGGGCTCAGGTGCTGGTCCTAAGTTGGTGAGGGTGTGCAGAAAGCGGTAGCTCATCTTGGTCACCATGTGCCTCCCGTCATGGCCCATCCCTGCGATGGTCTCGGTTACCCAGGTCGGGTCCCCACTGAACAGCTCGTCGTAGGCAGGGGTCCTGAGGAATCTGACGATGCGAAGCTTCATGACAAAGTGATCGACGAACTCCTGTATCTGGCTCTCTGTGTACTTTCCGCTTGCGAGGTCCCTCTCGCTATAGATGTCCAGGAAGGTTGAGACTCTGCCTAGGCTCATAGCTGCCCCGTTCTGCTCCTTGATGGCCGCCAGATAGGCAAAATAGAGCCACTGGATGGCCTCCTTGGTATCAGTTGCGGGCTTGGAAATATCAAATCCGTAGGAGAGCGCCATCTGATGCAGTTCCTGCAAGGAACGTATCTGCTCGCTGATCTCCTCCCTATCGCGGATGGTGGTGCTATCCATGACATCAAAGAGATAGTGTTCCTTGGCCTGCTTCTTCTGTGCGATGAGGTAGTCGGTGCCGTACAGGGGTACGCGACGGTAGTCACCGATGATTCGTCCCCTGCCATAGGCATCGGGAAGTCCTGTTATGATGCCGCTGTGGCGTGCCCTTTTCATCTCAGGGGTATAGACATCGAAGACCCCGTCATTATGAGTCTTGCGGTAGGTGAATACCTCATCGATATTCTCTGGAAGGGTCTTGCCATACGCATTGAGTTCGGTGTGGACGAGGCGGATGCCCCCGAAGGGCATGATGGCGCGTTTGAGCGGCTCATCGGTCTGCAGGCCCACGATTTCCTCCAGGTCCTGGTCAATATACCCCTTGGCATGGCTGGTTATGGTCGATATGGTCTTCTCATCTATACCGTACATCCCCCCCCTGTCCCGTTCGATGGCCAGAAGAGAGGAGAGCTTTTCCCAAAGTTTCCTTGTCTTGGTCGTGGGAGGGGACAAAAAGGAAGCGTCCCCTTCGAAAGGTGTATAGTTATCGACAATGAAGGCCCGAGTTTGTATTTCAAGTTTTTTCTGTTGGTTCTGGTCAGCTGTAGCGTTCATATGGTTCCTCTGCTATAGTATTTGGGTGCATGTTTCCATGCCCTCATGAGTAAGTTTTACCACATGGAGGGTGTTTGTTCTGTGATTCAAATCACATTTGCATGCTTGGAGAGGATTTCCTGTGAATAACCATGAACCGTGCAGCAGTTGTTCCAACGACCTCTGCATCAGAAAAGTACCGCTGTTTGCAACGCTTAACCGTGAGGCGATGCATGCCCTCACAGCCCAGATGACGCACAAGACCTTTAGGAAGGGGGAGATCCTGGTCCATGAAGGGGAGCCCCCCTTGGGTTTCACCGTCATCCGTGAAGGCAGTGCCAAGGCGTACAGGACCACCTTTGATGGTCGTGAGCAGATTCTCTACATCTTTCCGGAAAATGACTACTTCGGGGCGAGGTTTCTCTTTACAGAGGAGAAAGTTCCCTACTCTGTGGAGGCCCTGGAGGAGACAAAGGTCTGTATCCTCTCCAAGGA
>CAYMRN010000235.1:0-3494 GCA_964392855.1 uncultured Sphaerochaeta sp. | reverse complement strand
GGGCGTTGATGATACCCAGTGGAATGTCAACCTTCCAGATATGGGGCACTCCTACCGGGTCGCCCTCTGCTACAAGAATAAGAAAGGACTGGAGATCTCCCTTGCCGAAAGCAAGAGCGTCTTCACATCCCCCTCGTACTGGGCTGACCATTACGAGGAGATGGCCATGGACCTTGACCTGTTCAATGTTCATTTTTCCTCCCTCGTCACCAAGGATGGGGAGATAGTCGACAATGCCGTGCTGCAAGAAATAGCACAGACCTTAAGCGGAGGTGTGCTGTAATGTCAAAAAAATCCGTAGCTTTCATCCTCAATCTCCATCTTCCGTATGTGCGCCATCTGGAGTATCCGCGATTCCTGGAGGAAGACTGGCTGTTTGAGTCCATTTCCGAAAGCTATCTGCCCATGCTGCGCATGTTTTACAGGCTCCGTGAAGAGAAGGTTCCCTACAAGCTCACCATAAGCATATCACCCACCATCATGTGCATGCTCACCGACGAAGCACTGCAAAACAGGTTCAACGCCTATCTTGAGCTGCATCGGGAGCTCGGGGAGAAAGAGATTGTCCGCTGCAGTGCAGAACAGCCTGAATTCCTGGAGATGGCCCATTTTTACCTGGATCAGCTGAAACAGAACCTTACCGACTTCAATGACCTCTACCGAGGCAATATCCTTGAAGGATTCAAAAGCCTTGAGGCCAGTGGGCATCTCGAGCTCATCACCACTGCCGCCACCCATGCATACCTACCCCTGTACCAGGAGTATCCGACTGCCATCAACGCCCAGATAGAGCTGGCAACCCAGTCTTTCCTCACTACCTTCGGGCATCCGCCCAAAGGATTCTGGCTACCAGAGTGCGGCTACTACCCGGGCCTTGAGGAGACCCTCAAGTACCATGACATATCCTGGTTCCAGGTGGCTAGCCAGAGCATGTTGCTCTCCCCTGACAAGGTGATCTATGGTGACTACCGCCCTGTGCGTTGTCCCAATGGGGTCGTGGCCTTCCCAAGGGACTACCAGGCTACGAGCCTTGTATGGTCGAATACCAGCGGCTACCCCTGTGACCGCAACTATCGTGAGTTCTACCGGGACATCGGCTATGACCTTCCGATGGAGTACATCGGCGAGTATATCCATGAGCCTGAAGTGCGGGTGTTCACCGGCTTCAAGTATTGGGCCATCACCGGCAATACCGACCAGAAACACCCCTACGACCGTTCGACTGCCCAAAAGAAGATAGTCGAGCATGCGCATAACTTCCTCTATAACCTCAAGAAGAAAGGTGATGCCCTCTCCTCTACCATGGGCAAGGATCCTCTCTATACCCTCGGTTTTGATGCAGAACTGTTCGGCCACTGGTGGTTTGAGGGTGTGGATTGGCTTGAACAGGTGCTGGTCCTCAGCACCAAAAAGGAAGCGGAGATTGATCTGGTCACCCCCTCAATCTTCCTGGCCAAGGAAGGGGATACGCTTCAGGTTGCCAGGCCCGCTTTCTCATCCTGGGGCCAAGGCGGCTACAGCTCTGTCTGGCTTGACGGCTCGAACGCCTGGACCTATCGCCATATTCACAAGGCCATTGAAAGGATGGAAGAGCTGGCTGTACGCTTCAGCGACCAGATAAGTTTGAAGCAGAGGTTCCTCAACCAGGCGGCCCGTGAGGTGTTGCTTGCCATGGCCAGTGACTGGCCCTTCATCCTCTACAACAAGACCTGCACGGAGTATGCGCAAAAGCGTCTTACCGACCATTTGAGGAATTTCAATGTGGTCTATGGGAACATGTGCAAAAATGCCGTGAATACCGAGTGGCTGGTCAAGGCTGAGAAGCGTGACATCATCTTCCCGGATATTGACTACAACATCTTCAACCCTGAACGATAGGCCGTTTCATCGGCGATCACACATCCCCTTCTTTTCTGGAGGGGATGTTTCATTTTCTGACAAATATGGAAAAATACTCTCGTAAGGTCTACACCTGTTAACCATTTTACACCCCTATATGCTAATCACAGCACAAATTAACACTAAACCCCTGTTGTATTGTGGTGGTAAGAAGTGTACATTTATGGAAGAGAGTGGGAAGATTTCCCAAAAACGTGCTCGTTTTATCAAGGAGTATGGGAGATGCTGACTGGTGAGTTCTATAACACCATAGATGACAAGGGCAGGATCCTTATCCCCTCACGCTTGCGCAGCGCATTGGAAGGCGATGCGCTATACGTGACCCGGGGATTGGAAAACTGCCTGTGGCTCATGCTCCCCTCACAATTTGAAGAGTTGAAACACATGATCGTCGATGGTCCGGGAGCCATGTTCGACCGTAAGATGCGAAACCTGCAGCGTGGCATGATAGCCCCTGCCCAGTTGTGCGAGATAGATAAGGTGGGGAGGATCAACATCCCACCCAAGCTGCGCGAGAGCGTGAACCTCCTGGTTCGTGAGGAGAGTGTGCTTTTGGGAACTGGAAACTACCTGGAACTGTGGAACAAGGACGAGTATGAGCAATACATGGAGATGAGCAACGCCGATTTCTTGGATGCTGCCCAGGCGCTCAGCGATATGATCAGGGGGAAAGATTGATGGAGTATGTGCATTATCCGGTGATGAGACAGGAGATCCTGGAGTATCTCAAGCCCCCTTTGGATAGGCAGGCCTACATGGTCGACTCTACCTGCGGAGAGGGTGGGCACACCCATCTTTTCCTTTCCACCTACCCAAACCTGCACATTACCGGCCTTGACCGGGATACCTCCATCCAAGCGAAGGCAATAGAGCGCATGCAGCAGTTCGGAGATCGCTTTACCCCCAGGAACGTCTGGTTTGATGAGTTCTTCCAGCAGTATGACGGCCCTCCTCTCGATCTGGTGCTTTTTGATTTGGGCATCTCCTCTTTCCATTATGAGCAGTCCGAGCGGGGCTTCTCCTTCAAGCGGGGGGAGCTGCTGGATATGCGTCTGGATGAGGATGCTCCCATCAGCGCCCTTGACGTGGTAAATGGCTACCAGGAGGAGCGACTTGCCAATGTGATCTACCAGTTTGGCGAAGAGCGCTATTCGCGAAGGATCGCAAAGGCAATTGTTGAGAAAAGAAAGACAGGGAAGATCACGCAAAGCGATGAGCTTGCCTCCATCATATACAAGGCGGTCCCCCCAGGGTACCGCTATGGGCGCATCCATCCTGCAACCCGTTCGTTCCAGGCGATCCGCATAGAGGTCAACAGGGAACTGGACAGGATAGAACCTGCCGTCAGGGGAGCCATCGATGCGCTCCGTAGTGGAGGCAGGCTTGCGGTGATCAGCTTCCATTCCTTGGAAGACCGCAGGGTGAAGTGGTTCTTCAAGGCTTTGGGGGAAGGCGATGAGCCGACCATCAGGGTCCTGACAAAGAAGCCTCTGATACCCACAGATGCAGAGAGTACGGAGAATCCTCCCAGCCGCAGTGCAAAGTTGAGGATTATCGAAAAGATCTAGTAATTGGAGGAGTAAGATGAAACAAGA
>CAYMRN010000234.1:0-3505 GCA_964392855.1 uncultured Sphaerochaeta sp. | reverse complement strand
GGATCAGAGAACGATACAGAGTATCTCGCACTCTTCCTTCAGAAGTTGAAGGATATCGGCTATCTGGAAGAGGGGGGGAGGAATATACTTTCCTTTGAGGTAAAACCCCAAGGCTCTGAGGATAGCGACCTGGTTGTGGCCAATGCCAAGCGGACGCTTCTCGATGCCTGGAAGATGGTCCGATGATGCAGTGATCTTTTTGCATCAGCATCAGATGGTAGCAAAAAATCATCAATACGAAAAAAGAGGGTATCATGAAACGCATTGTACTTATTCATACGGTAAAGAGTGTCTATGAGACATTTGAAAGCGAGTTGAGGTCAGCAGTGGGGAAAGAGATCATAGTATATAACATGCTGGATGAGTTTCTTGTGGCCAATCCCATCGAATGCGGAGTTTTTACCACTGAAAACCGTATGCGCCTGATGCATGACTTGCAAAGTGCACAGCTTACGGGATCGGATCTCATTGTGGTCACCTGTTCCACCCTCACTCCCCATGTGGTCGCCGCAAGACCGTTTTTCACCACACCTATACTTGCGATAGATGATGCGATGTGTTCCCTTGCAGTAAAGCAGGGCAGTAGGATAACGGTACTGGCGACAGCTGAATCGACTGTGGAGCCTACCTTGAAAAAGCTTGAAGAGGAAGCGGCCTTCCAAAATAAAGGGGTAGAGCTCTCTTCCCTTTGTTCTCCGGAGGCTTTGGTCCAGCTTAAGGCGGGACAGAAGGCAAAGCATGACAAGCTTGTCCTAGATATGGCCCGCGAGGTCAAAGAGAGTGACATGATTGTGCTTGCCCAGGCATCCATGGCTCATTTGCAGGACTTGGTGCAGGCCCAAACAAGGATACGTACCTTGTCTTCCCCTCAATTGTGCATACAGGAAGTGGTGAAAAAGTTGGATAGCATTCACTGATGCCCGCAATGAACCAACCTCTCTGTTTGTCTTGGTCAGTAATGTAGAATAGCGTAAAGGAATTCGATGCCATGCAGTACAAAATGTTAGGAAATACCGAAATGCGCGTATCAGCCCTCTCGTTAGGGATGTTCGCAATGGGTGGGGGAGCAAGTTGGGGTCCCACAGATGAGAAGGAATCAGTGCAAACGATTAAAAAGGCCCTTGATGTTGGGATTACCTTCATCGATACCGCCCCTGCCTATGGCAATGGCTTGAGTGAGGAAATTCTGGGGCGAACCCTCCTTGGATCTCGTACGGAGTATATCCTTGCCACCAAGTGCGGTCTGGTCTGGGCCCCTGGTGATGAAGGTGCCGTTCACAAAAGTCGTGATGGCGTGACCATCCGCAGGAACCTTTCACCCAAGAGCATCAGGGTCCAGGTGGAAGCGAGCCTCAAGAGGCTCAATACAGAGTATATCGACCTGCTCATCACCCATTGGCAGTCTATCGAGCCATTCTACACTCCCATTGAAGAGACAGTCTCAGCTCTGGAGGCTTTGAAGAAAGAGGGTAAGATACGGGCATATGGTGCTTCCAATGTGAGTATGTCCCAGATAGAGGAGTATCAGAAATTTGGAAGCCTCTCCTTGGTGCAGGAGCAGTTCAGCCTGCTTAGCAGACAGAATTTTGAGAAAGCCCTTTACTGTGAGCAAGAGAACATTACCTTCCAGGCATACAGCCCCCTTGAAAGGGGTATCCTTACGGGGAATGTCTCCCTCGATAGTGAAGTCATCGGTTCGGCAAAAGCCTCCATCCCTTGGTTTGAGGAGGGAAAAAGGGAGAGGGTCCTGGCAATGCTCGGAGAGTTGGACAGCATGAGCAAACGCTACGACTGTACGGTCGGAAACCTGGTCATTGCCTGGACTATGCAGCAGACAGCGACTATGAATGTGCTTTTTGGTGCGAGAAAAAGCAACCAGGTCGAGGAAAATGCCCAGGCGTCCTCAGTGATGCTTGCACAAGAGGATCTGCTCCATATTGATGCCTTGGCAAAAGCCCTGATCGAATAAGGGGCGGGGTTATCGGATATGATATGCATGTAAAAACAGGCTACCAGTGCGAATAGTCTCGTCAGGTAGCCTGTCTTGTCTTAGTTGATTGTAAGCTTACTCCTGTAAAAGAGCCTGTATGTTCTCCTCTACCATCTTCTGCAGGCTTGCCCTTCCCACTGTTTCAGGGAAGTTTCTCCAGACAACCAGCCGTGTCTTCGGTGATACCTCCAAGAGGGGGGAAGCGATGGGGTTGTGGACGTTGTCAATGATGATGTCATACCCACCCTTTGCCACCTCTGCGATCTGAGTTGCAGTAAGGGGGCCAGGGCCAAAGGTGCCGCCTATCTCAAGTCCGAGGTCCTTTGCAAGGAAGATCTGCATTGAGTGGCAGAAGACCTTCTGCTTGTCCATGCCTTTCTTGGCAACAGCGAGCTTCCCTCTCTCCACAGCTTCTATATAGTCATATACCCGCTCCTCACTAGAGTACTGGCTCTTTAGTGCTGAGGCGATGAGCGAGGCTTGTTTCTTAACGTTCTCAATGCTGTTGTCGGTCGTGATCTGGATCATGTCCGTGTTGGTCTTGCGGATCGAATCACCCATGCTTTTCATCATTCTCTCATACCCTGCATAGATAAAGTAGTCAGCCTTGTCTATCTTCATCACATCACTGACGGTAATCTCATACTCGGGGGGATGAATGAGAGAAGCTGGGGCGATGATCTCCACTTTTTCAGCCCCGCCCAGGTCGGCGAAAGCTGCCGTCCAGGAGGTTGAGGCAATGACTGAGACGGTTCTGGATGCAGAACTGGAGGGAGCCTGTTCTTGAGTCCCTTCTGCAAAAAGAGCGATGCTGAGTAGCAATAGTGAAAGTACAAGTACAAGTGTTTTCTTCATGATGTTTTCCTTCTATGAATTGTTGTTACTATGAGATACAGCAGGGCAGAGAGCAACGCGATGGTCCCGCTGGGGGGAAGGTCGGTTGCCACTGCTGCGATAAATCCAAAAAACGAGACGAATACCCCTACGAGGCAGGCCCTGACAAACAGCTGCCTGAGGCTTTGGGCGTGCCGGGCCGCTATGAGTACAGGCAAGATCAACAGCGCATCAATAAGGAGGGCTCCAAGCAGTTTCATTGCTAAGGCGATGACTAGCGCTATGACGATGACCATCGCTGTATGGTGCAGCTGCACACGCATGCCCATGGACTGGGCTATCTCCTGGTCGAAGAAGATTGCGCTGATGCTTTTGAAGTTCAGCACCACATACAAGGTGAGTCCCACCGCTATCGCCAACAGGCCCAAGACATCTGCAATCCGCAAGGCGAAGGGGCTACCCCAGAGCAGTTGGAGGGTATCCTTGGCAGGAACGTCAAAGACGTGCATGACGATGGAAGCGAGCGCCATGGTGAAGACCATGGCAGCGGCACTGCTTACCCCAAAGCCTGCTGAGGAGTCCTTGGTAAGCTTGAGCATCCCCAGGACCAACAGGAGGTTGAGTGCGATGCTGACCGGTAGCAGGGGCAGGGAGAAGGCAAGGGAGATGGCCCCTCCCAGG
>CAYMRN010000233.1:0-3511 GCA_964392855.1 uncultured Sphaerochaeta sp. | reverse complement strand
TTGCACGCATACCGCAAGGCCTTCCGGCTGTCATGCCCGAGGGAACGGGAGGTAAGGAAGTAACCGATGAAGGTATCACCGGCAGCGGTGGTGTCGACCACAGGAAGGTCATAGATGGGTTCGTGCAACCTGATATCCTTATACCCATAGTATGCCCCACCCTTGCCTACAGTCAGGACTATCTCGCTGGATGGGTAGCCTTTCACCAGGGCATCCAGGATTTCCGTAAAGCGTGCTCCCTTGGTTGTCTTTGCCAAGGCGGCGCCCTCGATCTCATTGACGACCAGAATATCGATGAGGTGTAGCGGTAAAGAGAGGATGTCCTCATCAAAAGGGGCGGTGTTGAAACAGATCCGCATGCCTCGTTTCTTGGCCTCTTCTATCAGGTAGGAGGTATGGACGATCTCATTTTGCAGGACGAGCATATCCGAAGGGCCAAACAGGGCGAGGCTTTCATCGATCTCCTCTTTTGTGATCTGCAAGTTACCCCCACCGTAGAGGACGATGGCATTCTGCTTGTGCTTGTCCAGCTGGATCAGGGCCTGGCCGGTAGCCCCTTCATAGAGACGGATCTGGGAGGTATCCACCCCGTAGCCTGACAGGAGGTCCACCAAAAACTGTCCATCAGAGCCGACCTTCCCGGCATGGGTCACCTGTGCCCCCGCCTTTGCCAAGGCGGCGCTCTGGTTTGCCCCCTTGCCTCCGGCACTCCTGAAGAAAGAGGAGCTGGAGATGGTCTCACCGGGGACCACCACGTGATCGACAGTGAATACCAGATCGATGTTAACCGAACCATAGTTGAGAAACTTCATAGCAACCTTCCTTCTAGAGTAATGGTGCAGCCAGCCTGAGAATGGTTCCCAAGAGCTTCTTGTACCATGGACGGGCGGTCAGGAACTCAAAGGTTATTCTCTTGCTTACATCCAGGATTTTTTTCATATCTGAAGATACGGACTCAACAACTGAAGAGCCATACAGCAAGACAGCATTTTCAAAGTGCAGATAAAAAGAGCGGTAGTCCATGTTGATCGTCCCTATGATGGCTACCTTGTCATCGGCAACACACATCTTTGCATGGATAAAGCCCGGGATATACTCATAGATTTTGACACCGCCTTCGATAAGAGAGTAGTAGTTGTCCTGTGTAACAGCAAACACATACCACTTGTCAGGCATATTAGGGGTGATGATGCGCACATCCACCCCACTTTGGGCGGCAATCTTCAGGACTGTGATCATCTCGTTGTCCAGGACCAGGTAGGGGGTGGTAATCCAGACATACTTCTTTGCCATGCTGATGATCTGGATATAGGCATTCTCACCCACATTGTGGTTGTCCAGGGGGCTATCACCAAAGGGCTGGACAAACCCATCGGTCTTGTACTGGATGGTAGGCCGGTATAGGGCAAAGTCCACAGGCTTTTTCGCGCCAAAGCTCCAGAGCTGAAGGAACATCAGGGTAAGGTTCCACACGGCATCCCCTTTCATCTTTATTCCCGTGTCCTTCCAGTGGCCAAAGCGTATCTGCCTGTTGGCATACTCATCAGCGATGTTGATCCCGCCGGTATACCCTATGTTGCCGTCTATAACCACGACCTTACGGTGATCGCGGCTGTTGAGGCGGCTGTTGATGTGCGCCCTGAGAGGGTTGAAGGCAACAACCGCCAGGCCAAGACTCCTGAGATGGCGTTCATGGTATGCAGGGATAGTGGATATGGACCCCACGTCATCGAACATCAGACGGACCAGGACCCCTTGCTGGACCTTGGCGACCAACTCCTTGATCAAGGCAGTGAAGACCTCGCCCTCGGCAATGATGAAAAACTCAAGGAAGATAAAGGACTTGGCTTTCCTGATCTCCCCAAAGAGATCAAGCAGCCAATCCTCCCCTTCAGAAAAGTACTCCACTTCCGTATTGCTCCAGGCAGGGAACCCACTGATGCCGGTTATGTAGCTCTCCTGACGGGAAAGGGTCGCATCATAGGATGCGAGGGCTTGCCTGGGCAGCTCAGCTGACAGAAAGACGTTCTCCATCCCTTTTTCATGGAAGTCATTGAACGCTTCTAGCTGTCTCTTGAGCCCAGGACTCATCTTCCTGGTTCCTAGAAAGATATACAGAAGCCCCCCATAGAGGGGAAGGAGCATGAAGACTAACATCCATCCTATCTTGTAGGCAGGGTTCAGGTGGTCGCGCATGCTCACAAAGAGGGCCATGATAATGGAGGTTGTGGAAAATATCTGGATCCAGAGGGTATCATTCTTGGCAAAGCCAAAGATGTTGATGAGTACTGCTATCTGGAGAAGGATGAGGACGAGGGAGAGGAAAAGCCTTCCGGTCAAAAACTTCAACAATTTCCTCATGCTTCTCCCCCTGCTTCAAAACTGAGTATAGCACACTAGAATTGGAGAATCAAAGCATCTTAACGGGAGGGGATGGAGAACTCGCATCCACAGTAGCCCTGGCGGTAGAGGCCAAGTTCCCGGCTGAGTACAAGGCTCCGGTCAAAACCACCTCTCTTCTTGAAATCAAGCGGTTCAAAGTGAGGGAACTGTTCGCCTACACGGAAGATGACCTTGCTGTTCTTGAACCGGCTGACGGTGAGGGTTGTGCAAAAGTGCTGAAAGCCCAGCTCTTCAGCCTTGAGGGACGCTTCCTTGAGGTTGTAGGCAAAGCAAGCTTCACAGCGCAAGCCTCCCTCCTTCTCCCCTTCCAAACCTGAAACAGCCTCTAGCCAGCTTTCATGGTTCCACCACTCCCGTATGACAGGAAGATGGTAGGTTTGGGCAACAGTCAAAAGCGCCTCAAACCTACGATCGGCCTCTTCGAGAGGATAGATATTGCTATTAGAGAAAAATAGGGTGGGTTTCCACCCCTCTGAGAGCATCCGCTCTATGCTTGCACTGCTGCATGGTCCACAGCAAGCGTGAACCAGAATATCCCTGTCATCCATGGCTGGAGTGTACAATTTGCAAAGCGCTCTTGCAACCTCCCACCATTCACGATACATTATTTGTTGTGCGCAAAGGAGACCTCATGTTAAAGAAAAAAAATATTGGACTATGGATATCTCTACTGGTAATTGTCGGCATCAGCATCTTACCCACTACCCCTGGGGTAAAGTTTGCCATCCTCATACTTCTGGCTGGTGGTTTCTTTTACTGGAAACGAAGCATCTTCTTCTATATCCAAGGCAACAGGCACCTTGTAAAAAGGGATGAAAACCAGTGGAAGAAGGCTTGGCCCCTCTACCAGAAGGCCCTCAAAAGCGGCCTGTTGCCCGCCTATAGGGTCACCGCTGCCAGCATGTACATCCAGCGAGGAGACATGGCGGTGGGAAAATCCATCCTCGAGGAGTACCTTGCAGAAGAGAAGAAGCAGGAAGACGAGGTCCTGACCAATATCGCCAAGACCATGATCTCAATGGTCTACTGGATAGAAGGCGATCTTGAGCGGGCTACCAATGAAGTCAAGGCGATATATGACAGTGGGTACCGTGACAAGAACCTGTTC
>CAYMRN010000232.1:0-3515 GCA_964392855.1 uncultured Sphaerochaeta sp. | reverse complement strand
CCCTGCCATCTATGAGGCCTCTACCATCGATGGGGCCAACAAATGGCAGAACTTCTGGAGGATTACCCTTCCTCTGCTAAAGCCCACTGTCGTGTTGGTCTCCGTCATGTCCATGTTGCAGTGCTTGAAGACCTTCAGCACCCAGTACATGCTCTATACCAATGGGGCTCCCAGGGCACCTATCAACGTCATAACCTTCAATATCTACATAACAGGTATCCAGCAACAGTACCTCAGCCGAGCCAGCGCCATGAGTGTTGTGCTTTTCTTCCTCATGCTCAGCTTGACCCTTGTTCAGTTCAAGTCAGTCAGGACAGAGAACGTGGAATATTAGGAGAAGATGATGAAAAAAATGCTACAGAACATAACAGTCGCTAAAATAGTCATTTTCTTGGTCCTTTTGGGCATGCTTTTCTTTACTATCATGCCGATCATCTTCATGATAACCTCTTCATTCATGAACTCACGCCAAATTGTGCGCATGCCTTTCAACTGGATTCCTGAGGAGTTGCACTGGGTGAACTTCAAGAAGGCGATCCAGGGAAATGACTTCAACTACATTTTCGTGAGGAATATCCTAAACTCCCTCATTGTCAGCATGACAGTTGCGGTGTCAACCGTATTGCTCGCATCCCTTACCGGATATGGGCTGGCAAAGTTCAAGTTCAAGGGGCGCCATGTGGTCTTCATGATGATCATGGCTACCATGATGATCCCTTTCGAGGCTATTATGATCCCACTCTATATGGTGGTGATGAAGCTTCGTATCCAGAACAGCTACATAGGCCTGATCCTCCCATTCTTGGTAAGCGCCTTTGGCATATTCCAGATGAAGCAGTACCTGACTACCTTTCCCACAGAGTTCCTTGATGCTGCACGTGTCGATGGAATGGGTGAGTTTGGCATCTTTGCCAAAATTGTATTTCCCAACTGCAAGCCTGTCATAGCAACCTTGGCCATCCTCTCCTTCAGAGGGCAGTGGGACAACCTGTTGTGGCCACTTCTGGTAAGCCAGAGTGACAAGATGAAGACCATTCCCCAGTATATCTCCAACTTTGCTGCAGAGCGAAGCACAGACGAGGGTGCGATGATGGCAGCAGCCCTTATAGCATCGATTCCGATGTTCATCCTCTTCATGTCCCTCACCAAGTATTTCATCGGAGGCTCAGCTGTGTATGAGTCAAGGAAGGGTTGAGTATGTATGACAGGATTTGTACCGACATTCACAGTAGTGATCCTCTGTTTGGCCAGCTAGTGGGCATATGCCCGGACTTGGAGATGTTTCCTCCCCTAGGTGACCTTCCCTACAGCCGCTACCTGTTGGTTTCCAAAAACCAGGAGAGCATAGGCAAGGCTAGGCAGATGGGCATAGGCAGTGCATCCCCCAATCCTGAGCTCAAGGCTGACCTTCTCATGAAAGAAGCTCAGGACCTGCGCCCCCACCTCTCCTTCATCAATGACTCACCTGAGGGGTGTGACCTCTTCATCTTTGACATGGGTAATGTGGTGGTGAAGAACATCCATATGCTGGGAAAGATCGCCCGTCGCCTGGGCCTCGACAAGGAGGAGTTCAAGGCAGACTACCACAACTATGACTTTGCCATGATGGATGGCACGGTGAGCATTGAGGCGTATTGGGAGCACGTTTACACCAAGTTTGGCATCAAGGTAGAGGGAAACCCGTTCGCTATGGATTTCACCCCTCATTTCAACGAGGAGATAGTCTCCCTGATCAAGAAGCTCAGGGCCCAGGGCAAGCGCGTGGTGTGCGGCTCAAACACCTTTGCCCCGCACTGGGACATCTTGGAGAGGATGGGTGCCCTTGCCATATTTGACAAAGCCTATGCTTCGCATGAGATGGGTATCTCAAAGCCCTCAAGGCAGTTCTTTGAGCACATCCTGACAAAAGAGAAGGCCGATGGCAAGAAGACCTACTTCGTGGATGACTACGAGGAGAATATTGTCCAAGCCTCAACGTTAGGGATCAAATGCCTGCTGTATGCTGATGGCATTGCCCAGAGCGCTTCTGAGAAGCTGGAAGAGGTGTTTGGTCTTTGAAGGGTAGGGTAAGGGCTCCTTACCCTAGAGAAGTTTCTTCACACTCTCTTGCACTCCCTGCAAGATAGGTAACGCTATTTCCTCAGGAAAACCCTGGGGAAGTTTTGCAGTCACTTCTCTGATCGCTGAAGAGACCTTCTGCAAGATTTCATTGATGATTTCATCCATTAACAAGGAAGGCCCTGTAGTATGGGCTAGTTCAAGCCAATGCTTTTTTTGTACTTTGGCCCATTCATAGTGGCGGTTTGTACCAGTCACCGCCATTGCCATTGTTAATTTTTGTTTGGGAATCATGCCAATCCCATGACCCAGAACCGGATAGGCTGAGACTACATCGTACAGAGGGGTCAGAGTGTACCGTCCCTTCCTTTCAAGGAAAATGCTGAAGTTTTTTGGCATGGCCGTCAGGGGCTGCCAGTAACCAGAAAAGAACCTGAGCCTTGAGGAATCTTTTTCGGTTTGCCTGTGGGTCAGCAGCATTGAGCAAGAGTTTCATCAAGGAGGAAATCCCAGGTCCTCCTTCAGATTCATGCTTCATGCTTGCTTGTGTGCCTGTTGCTTGGCAGAGGTCTTCCTGGGGGAGGCGCATCCACCACTTCCCATTGGAAGCTATTTTCCGGTCAAACCGTTCAACAACAAGAAATTTCTGGTCTTCAAAGGTAGCAATTTCAGTTTTTGCAACATCCAGGCCAAAAGCTTCGAGAAGGTTGAGGCAAAGCCATTCATTCTCAACTGATCCTTTCATATCTGCCTGCATTGTGCCAATTTTACCTAAAGGAAGCTTGAAGATGTGTGTCGTGGGTGTCGAGCCGATTGGCCTGCACCAAAAGCCTTCATGGAGCAGTAGCGCAGTTTTTTCCTGAGCTCCTGCAAGTGAGATCCTAAAAGGCTCCTCAGGGGAATATCCTGGAATGCTTCCTGCCTTGATCAATCGTATGATGGTAGCAACATCTTGGGTTTTCAATCTTTGGGCTTCAATAGTTTGGATATCAGGAATACTCCCTTCGTGCAACAGTTGTAAGGCACCCACACAGTCTTTGCCAATTTCACCTAACAGATCGAAAGCCGAAGTCGTCCTACAGCCAAACCGACGCTGGATTCTGGCTCTGATGTCAGAATTGTCAGGCAAGAGGTCGTCAAAGAAGTCTTCAATGTGTTGCCTTGCAAAGGCTTTGCAGATGGGCTCAAGGGTAGGGAGAGTGAAATGGGTCGCACGGAAGGACTGGCAAGCCATGAATCAGTATAATTGAAGAGATGGCCATTTTTTGGCTTTTCTGTCCACGTACCCACATGTTCTCCATTCATCCAAAGCGTTGTTCATGTTACCACTCTCCTTTCTGTGAATCATCAGGGCGGGTGGGTTTCGGTTTCAGGGTCAATCCGAAATCTAGAGCAGAAAGAAGCTTAAGGAAACTGTCTAGGGTACATCTCTCAGGATCATTCTCGAGGGCAGAGAT
>CAYMRN010000231.1:0-3525 GCA_964392855.1 uncultured Sphaerochaeta sp. | reverse complement strand
TATAATCGTGATATCTTCTTGTTGGCATTTCTTTTCATGTATACTCGGTATCAGAATATGAGTAATTAACGTATATGTCAAGAAATGGTTTTATCCTATCCCTCCAAAAAAGCATATTCAGTATGATGCTAATACAGAAACCCCACCCACTCTGGATCTATCCAAAGGGGTGGGGTTTCTGTACCTACTATACAATTGAGAAATTGCTATCCCTTTTAGGAACGAACCTCAACCTTAGCCTGCTTCTCATACCACTGGATAAGACCACCATGGTCATCGCTACCCTTACCTTCAGAGGAGAGGCTCTTCATCATGGTGATGGCAGCTTCACTGATGGGAGATGGGGTCTCGACACTCTTGGCCGTATCAAGGACATTCTGAAGGTCCTTGATGTGCAGGTCGATGCGGAAGCCTGGCTTGAAGTTACCTGCAAGCACCAAAGGTGCCTTGGCATCAAGGACTGTGCTTCCGGCAAGACCACCACGGATAGCCTTGAAGACCTTTTCAGGATCGACTTTAGCCTTGGTAGCAAGTACCAGAGCCTCAGACATTCCTGCAATATTAGCGGCCACCATGATCTGGTTTGCAAGCTTGGTGATGTTTCCACTACCGATCTCACCTACCAAGGTGACACTACCGCCCATGACGGCGAGAATCTTCTCAACCTTGGCAAAGGCATCTTCAGGACCACCGACCATGATGGCCAGGCTTCCATCAATAGCCTTAGGCTCCCCTCCGCTTACAGGAGCGTCCAACATGATCACTTGCTTCTTGGCAAGCTCAGAGGAGACCTCACGGCTTACGATGGGAGAGATGGAGCTCATGTCCACCAAGATGGTATTGGGCTTTGCACCCTCTATGACACCACCCTTTCCAAGGACTACCTCTTTCACATGGGGTGAGTTCGGCAACATGGTGATAATGACATCACTTACTGCAGCGACTTCCTTGGCTGATGGGAGAGCCTTTGCACCAGCGGCGACAACCTCTTCGACAGCACCCTTGTTCAAATCATTGACAGTGAGGGAGTATCCTGCCTTAAGCAGGTTCTTTGCCATGGGCTTACCCATAATTCCTAATCCAATAAATCCAATCATCATACAAAAGCCTCCTTAGTTGGCTGCTAGAACAGCCCTTACTTTCTTGGCGACATCCTCACTCTCCAAGCCATAATGCTTGAGGAGGATGGAGTAATTCTCAGCAGAAGTTCCAAAACTATCCTGGACTCCGAGAACTTCAATGGGGAGTCTCTTCTTGGAAAGGGCAGAACAAACAGCACTTCCCAGTCCACCAAAGATGCTATGCTCTTCAGCGGTGACGACACCCTTCACCCCTTCACAATAGGACTCTAAAGCATCAACATCAAGGGGCTTGATGGTGCTTACGTTGACTACACGAATGGAAATGCCTTCCTTTTCAAGAATCTTTGCAGCCTCCATAGACTGTTGTACCATGACTCCTGTAGCGAAGACAACAACGTCCTTTCCCTTGACCATCTCGGTCATCTGGCCAATCTTGTACTCAGCCTTGGGATCGGTGACAAGCGGCAGGTCGTTGCGGTTGATCCTGAGATATACAGGACCGTTGCTCTCAACCATAGCCTTGGTCATTTTCTCTGTCTCGATGGCATCACAGGGGGAGAGTACGGTCATGTTGGGAAGCACCTGCATCAAAGCAATATCATCGATGCTCTGGTGGGTCTTTCCGTCACCGAAATCAGAGAGTCCAGCGCTACTTCCACAGATCTTCACGTTCAGATTGGCGATGGCCACTGAAGAGCGAATCTGGTCATAGGCACGCCCTGTTGCAAATACGGCAAAGGAGTTAATGAACGGTATTTTTCCTGTGAGGGAGAGCCCTGCGGCAACGGACGCCATGTTCTGCTCGGCTATCCCCATCTGGAAGTAGCGATCAGGGTAGGCTGCACCGAACAGTGCGGACATGGTCGAATTACCTAGGTCAGCCTCAAGCATCACAATGTCTTTATTATCCTTACCCAATTCCACCAAGGTCTCCCCATAGGTCTTTCTCAAACTATCAGATGTTCTCATGCCTCTACCTCTCTCTTCAACTTGTCAATGCAAGTCCAGGCTTGTTTATACTCTTCTTCAGTCATAGCCGCATTGTGGTACTTTGCCTTTCCTTCCGCAAAGGAAAAACACGCACCCTTTACTGTGTGTGCCAATAGTACTGTAGGACCTTCGGTGAAAGCTTTTGCTGCCTCCAGTGCATCAAGAATCTGAACCATATCATGTCCGTCTATCTCAATGACATTCCAGCCAAAACTATCCCATTTCTGGGCAAGATTCTCAATGGGGAAAATCTCCTTGGTAGTGCTGGTTGCCTGCAAGCCATTGAAGTCGACAATAGCAGTCAAGTTGTTTGCCTGAAAGCCGTGGGCTGCCATGACAGCTTCCCAGACCTGACCCTCTGCGAGCTCACCGTCACCCAGGATCGTGTATACACGATTAGGGAGGTTATCAACCTTGAAACCCAAGGCCATACCCAGCGAGATGGAGAGCCCTTGTCCAAGGGAGCCTGTGACAGCTTCAATACCAGGGGTCTTGTCCATGTCAGGATGTCCCTGGAGAATGCCATCAAGAGTCTTGACCTTGGAAAGCTCTTCCCTGGGGAAATAGCCAAGTTCAACTAGGCATGCATATTGGGCCAAGACCGCATGGCCCTTGCTCATGATCAGGCGATCACGTGTGGGATCCTTGGGGTCTGCAGGGTTCACCTGCATGGTATGAAAATATAAAGCTGCCATAACATCGGCGATACTGCTACTGCCACCAAGATGCCCGACTTTACCAGGAGGAATCATCTCCAGGATGTTTGCACGCACCTGGATCGCTTTCCTTTTCAGTTCCATTACTTGTTCCTGAGAATAATTCATGTTCTCGCTCCTTCCTATTTCGTCTTCAACAGCAGGTGACACCACCATCAACAGGCAATGCTATGCCGTTGATGAAGGATGCTTCATCTGATGCGAGGTACAATACTGCGTTCGCTACATCAGAGGCCTTGGCAAGACGCCCTAGGGGCACCTCATCCAGTCTCTGTCTTTTCTTTTCCGGGTCCTTGAACATCTCTTGGACCAAGGGAGTATCAACTGTGCTCGGATGGATCGAGTTGCAGCGGATGCCATCCTTGGCATAGCGTGAGGCTATAGACTTGGTCAGCAGGGTTACCGCACCCTTGGTCGCTGTATACGCCTCAGGGGTGTAGCGGTGTCCGATGAGACCGCATACAGAGGAGGTGTTGATAATGACTCCCCCGCCCTGTTTGCGCATTACGGGAATGACGTACTTGGTCCCCAGGAAGACACTGCCCACGTTTACCAGCATCATGGTGTTCCACTCCTCAAGGGCCATCTCTTCAATGGGCTTGCGGATGTTGATGCCTGCATTGTTCACCAGGACATCAAGGTGCCCTTCTTTCTCTACAATGGAAGAGATCACTTGAGCCCATGCATCTGGGTAGGTGATATCGACCTTGAGGAACGAAACATACCCCTCAAGACCC
>CAYMRN010000230.1:0-3531 GCA_964392855.1 uncultured Sphaerochaeta sp. | reverse complement strand
TTTTGGAGTCGGCATTAACTTCTCCTTCTCCCTCTCTTCCTCCTCGTCCCTTCCCACCACGTTTAAGCTAGGCTCATGGAACGGTTTCTACGACTTTGTCGAGACTAGCCAACGCCTGTCCTTCGGCAATGTGGGATCGAGCCTGTCAAACAGAAAACTAACGGGTGAAGTTACACCCTTCGGGTTTCAGTTGGAAAAGAGCTACTCCTATGGCACCGACAGGGCAAAGGGAAACCAGTTTGAATATAAGATAGTTCTGGTCGAACCTTCTGAGGTCATCATCTCCATCAACAACGAAGAGAAATTCCGCAAGAACTTCTCGGCAGGTACCTACCGTCTGAAGGACTTTGTCTTTACCCAGGGGGCAAATGTCATCAAGATAGTGACGATACCCACAGCAAGGCCTGATGATGTAAAGGTCGAGTATGTCGACATGGGCTACGATTACCGCCTGCTTGGCAAGGGCGATAGTGTCTATGGCTTTGGTCTCACCGTACCAAAGGTCAAAAGTACCAGTAAATCTACCGATGACTGGGTACTGAACCTCCCCTGGTTTAAGGATTCCAACAATACTGGCCAGTTTCTCTCCTATCATCTGGACAAGTTCACGGTAAACTACTGGCAGCAGGCAGGGATCACCAACACCTTCACCTTCTCCAGCGACCTTGCCTTCTCCCCGGGGACACTCAACATGATGGTCAACGGTGTCATCGCATCCATGGTGGGGACGAGCCAGATTCAGCTTACCCTCGGCGTGGACGAGCAGTATGGCTGGTTCAGCTCCCCTTCCTTTGGAGGCTCCCTAAACCATCGGTTCAGCGGAAGGTCTGAGGCCAAGTTCGGCACCCTCAATGCAGGGGTGAACTTCCAGATACCCTATCCCAGTCTGCTGGGTAGCGATCCTCCCATTTCTGTTGGGGGGAACCTCTCCTATAGCGGCAACCTTACCAAGGATGTTCGCTTTACCCTCTCTGGCTCCATATCCCAAAATATCGGTAAGCCGTCACCCTCATGGAACGTATCTTTCTCCACAGGCTTCTCTCCTTTCAAGGGGATGTCCCTCAACGGCACCATTTCCCTGAATGCCCAGGAGAGCACACCTTTCAAGCCAATAGTGACTGCCCAGATCACCGGCAGCTACTCATTTAGCCCGAAACTCAATGCCAGCGCATCCACCAGCCAGCAGACAGATAGCGAGTTCTCTTCGGTTACCGGCACAAGTTCTGTGGGTATCAGTTACCGGCCCTCTTCCAAGGACAGCCTGAACATGAACCTCAGTGGGTTCAATTTCGATGATCCTCGCAACCACTCCTTGGTTGGAGGGTGGTCTCACAGCGGCAACCTCGCATCGTTTTCCGTGCGCCAGCAGATTTCGAACTCCTACAAGCGGATGACCACTACCTTCACTGCCAACACCTCCCTTGCTTTTGCCGATGGAGCATTTGCCATTTCCAAGTCGGTCAATGAGGCCTTCTTCCTGGTTAGGCCGGTAGGGGAGCTCAAACGTGCGAAGATTTCCGTAGCAAGGTCGCTGGACTCCTCTCCGACGTTGCTAGGACGCCCCCTTGGCAGTGCCCTGTACAACAACATCTCCACCAATACCAAGAACACTGTGGTGGTGTTCTCCACCGGCTCGAACGACTATAGCAGTGGGGCCTCATTCGTCTATGAGATAAGTCCAAGAAGCCGTCAGGCATTTATGGCTAAGATAGACGTCCAACCCTCGTATACGGTAAGCGGACTGCTCTTCAAGGTCGACAAGACCCCTTATGAGCAGTACTCTTCTCCTGTCTACTCCCTCTCCACCAACGAGGAAGGTCAGGAGGTCATGACACGTGATGGCTCCCTCTACCTCTTTACCGACCAGGATGGGCGTTTCATCCTCAGTGATGTGCTTCCTGGGGACTACCTCTTCGACCTTCGTGTCGATGACCTTTGGTATGCTGTCAGGTTCACCGTTCCCGAAGTTGAGGCAGGCAAGACAGGCAAGGATAGGGTATTGCTCTTGGAGCAGTTCTGGGTAGCCGATCCGGAGCTCGAGGAACGTATCATAGTAAAGGATGCCTTTACCCAGGAAGAGGTTGAGGAGGAAACCGATGTGTTCGGAACCGAATTGGTTACCGGCTATGATGCCAATGTGACGCTCAATGTCTCCGAAAAGATGGATGAGGAGTCTTTCTGGAAAGTCATCTTCCCCTCTTTCGATGAGGACGACTGGAGTTTTGATACGATTTCTGAGCCGGAAATCAATGACGAGGATTTCTTCTTTGTGGAGATGGCCGACCAGCAGTTCCCACAGCAACAGACGATTATGATCGATCCGGAGACGATGCAGAATAGGCCGAAACCAACTGCTTTTGATGCAGCTGCAACGACCTTTGTCCCGAGTGTCCCAACTTTCTCTTCTGTGAGGGTGCAGAGCATAGCATCGTACGAGCAAGAGCAGCAAGTTCTTCCCAGGGAAAACGTTGAAGAGGAGCCTCCTTTTGAACTGGTTCTGCCTGGCAAAGATGAGCAGACGGAACAAGATCCCCCTTTGAGCTATAGCGCACCGTAAGCTATTCGCCGTAACTTCACTTGACACTTGTATGCAAAAGTACGATTATAAGAGTCATAATTGCCATGCAAATAAAGGAAGTTCAAACGTGCGAAGCGATATAATCAACGAAGTTCTCTCAGTTGAAGATAAAGCGCAACAAATCATACGTGATGCCAATACCAATTCACGCAATATGCTCACTGATGCGCAACTTCAGGCAGGTGAAATTGTCCGTTCGGCCCTCAAGGAGGAACGCGAAAAGAACCGCACCCTCCTGCTTCAGGCAGAGGAGGATGCCAACCTCCGGCTTTCTGAGTTTGAGGCAAGTCTTGATATTTCCTCCGTCCTTGATGAAGCAACCCTAGACAAGATTGCCGATACCATAACAGAAAAAATTTGCAGAACAGAGCTGGAGGAAATATAACCAGCCTATGAGACAAAACCCCACCTCCCTCTATGGGTTTATCAACGCCAAGCTACGAGCTAGAATCGGTCTTATGCGCGAGTCGCATATAATTGAAGACCTCCTCAAGGCTAAGGGTGTTGTTGAAGCTGTAGCGGTTATCCGTGACAGTGCACACTCCTCAGTTGCCACAGCCTATGACAGGACGGGTGACATCCAACAGATGGAGCTTGCCCTTCTGTATAACGAGGTGGAGATGTACCAGGAAGTTGCCAAGCATTTGGAGGGTAAGCCTGCAGAGTTTGTGCTGACGCTCTTGGGAAAGATTGAAGTTGATAACCTCAAGAACACCATTCGCCTCTGGTATGGCAGCATCATACGAAGGCGCCCGATGCGCTTCCGAAGCGAGTACCTTTTCAAAGAGAAACTTCTCAATGACATAGATTGGACAGCCCTGGTCAATGCCACATCGTGGGAAGGGGTCTGCCAGACACTTAAGGGCACACCCTACAGTGAGGTGGTGGATGCCTTCTCCGAGCAGCAGTTGGATGATGAGGGGCTGTTTCTCTTGGAGAACAAGCTGGACCTG
>CAYMRN010000229.1:0-3532 GCA_964392855.1 uncultured Sphaerochaeta sp. | reverse complement strand
GGTCTTGCTGACGCGAAGCGCGGCCAGAAATTCACCAAACTGATCAAAGAAATATCAGTTGCGGCTAAGATGGGAGGACCTGACCCTGAATCAAATGCCAGACTACGTACTGCCATACTCAAGGCACGAACTGAAAACATGCCTAAGGACAATATCGAGCGGGCCATCAAGAAAGGATCGGGTGAGATGGAAGGATCTGTCTTCTACGAGCTGACCTACGAAGGGTATGCACCAGGGGGAGTGGCCCTCATCATCGATACCCTCACAGACAACAAGAACCGTACCGCCAGCGATGTCAGAAGCACCCTTACCAAATCTGGGGGCACACTCGGGGCAACTGGGTGCGTCTCCTACATGTTCCAGACAAAAGGCATCATAACCTACGATGCCTCAAAATATACTGAAGAGCAGATTTTTGAGGTCGCTTTGGAACATGGTGCTGATGACGTAACCTCAACTGACGAGATGATTGAGGTCATAACTGCTCCAAACGACTATGCAAATGTGCTTGAAGCCCTTCAGGAAGCAGGCTTTGAGCAGGAAAGTGCTGAGATCGAAAAGGTAGCTGACCAGAATGTCATCCTTGATGCAGAGAAGGCGCGCAAGGTTCTCAAGATTATCGACAAGCTCGAGGAACTGGATGATGTACAGCAGGTTTCCACCAACCTGGAGCTTCCCGATGATTTTGAGGATAGCGAAGAAGAGTAGCCATGCTGATCCTCGGTATCGATCCAGGATATGCGAAGACAGGCTGGGGAGTTGTCCAGTCAAACGGACAACTGAACCGGCCTGTTTCTTTTGGGGTGATTAACACCCTTCCCTCTATGGCCGACAATGACAGGATTCATTTCATTGCCAAGTCCATCGGGGAGATAGCACTCTCCCAGCATGTTGATGTTTGCAGTATGGAGGATATATTCTTCACCAAGAATATCAGTTCCGCCATCAATGTAGCCAAGGTTATCGGAGCGGCTGTGCACCAGCTCTCCTTGTTGTCTATAGAAGTGAAGCTCTTCAGTCCCATGACCATCAAAAGTGCCGTCACCGGATACGGAGGAGCAGAGAAGGCCCAGGTACAGGAGATGGTTCGTCTCCTGCTTGGCCTTCAGACAGTCCCCAAACCCGATCACAGTGCTGATGCCTTGGCAGCAGCACTCTGTTACGGTGTATTTCATGCTACACAGTCGAGGATGAATAACGTATGATCAATGCAATCACCGGAGATATCGTCTCCATCAAAGAAACAGGCGTTGTCTTGCTATGCAATGACATCGAGTACTCCCTGAATGTATCAGCCCAGACCGCTAGTCGGCTGAGCCAGCTTTCCGGAGAAGACCGCCTGGGATTGCGCCTGCTTACCACCCTCATCCATAGGGAGGACAGCATTACCTTGTTCGGCTTCTTAGATGAGGCCGAACGTGAGGCATTTTTGCAGTTGCAGACAGTTTCCGGCATTGGGGCCAAGCAAGCTCTGCGTATCCTCTCGGGCATCAGCGTGAAGCATTTGGCAGAGGCCCTGGACAGTGGTAATGTGAAGATGCTTGCCACCATACCCGGAGTTGGTCCCAAGACTGGACAGAAGATGATCCTTGCCTTGCGCAATGTCCTGGTCCTGGATGATGAAAAGACTCCCACGCCATCTTCGAACAAGAGGGCTGCACTCAAGGAGTGGGGCGACATCCTCGATGCCTTGGTTGATATGGGTTATGATCGTCGGAAATCGGAAGAGATCGTAGAGCGCCTGGTGACAGAGAAGCAAGACAAGCTTGCAGGGCTGAGCCACCACGAAACGGAAGAGTTCATTTTCCGGAGTGCAATCATTGCACTGGGGTAACATATGGAAAGCCTAGAAACCAATATGAGTGAACTTGATGCATTGCAGCACAGCTCTGTAGTCTCCACCTCCTTTCAGCAGGAGGCGGACAAGCAGGAAAATATCCTCAGGCCCAAGATGCTGTGTGACTTTCAGGGACAACAGCGGCTGAAGGAGAACCTTGCAGTCTTCGTCCAGGCAGCCAGGGGAAGGGGTGAGCCCATCGACCACACCTTTCTTATCGGCCCTCCGGGGCTGGGAAAAACCACCTTGGCATCGATTATCGCCAACGAGATGGGGGCGGAAATCCGTATGACCAGCGCACCAGCTCTGGACAAGCCCAAGGACCTGGCGGGTATCCTCACCAATGTTACCGAGAACTCGGTATTCTTCATCGATGAGATTCACCGGCTCAAGCCAGCCTTGGAAGAGATGCTGTACATCGCCATGGAGGACTTTGAGATAGACTGGGTCATAGGACAGGGACCTGCAGCGAGGACCATGCGCATCCCCTTGCCACGCTTCACCCTCATCGGGGCCACCACCAAGGCAGGGTCGGTATCCAGCCCATTGGCTTCACGCTTTGGCATCACCGCACACATCCAGTTCTACAACGAAAAGGAACTTGCCCAGATTATCGAGCGATCGGCTGTGATCATGGAGATCCCCATCGAGGGCAAGGCTATCCTCCAGCTTGCCAAATGCAGCAGGGGGACCCCCAGGATAGCCAATCGCCTCTTGAAGCGCCTTCGTGACTTTGCCTCGGTCATGGGGGATGGAACAGTCACCATCGATATCGTACACCATGGCCTTGAGCGACTGGGGATCGACACAAAAGGCCTGGAGACCCAGGACAGGAACATACTCAGGACCATCATCGAATTTTATGACGGGGGCCCGGTAGGGGCTGAGACCCTCTCCATCTCCGTCGGTGAGGCCATCGAGTCCCTTGAGGACTTCTATGAACCCTACCTCATACAGAAAGGATATCTGAAGCGCACACCCCGTGGAAGGGTGGCCACCAAGCAGGCATACGACTTGCTGGGCCTCCCCTGCAAAAGGAACATGGATGAAGATCAAGGAATACTCTTTTAGCCTACCAGAGGAACTTATCGCACAGAGTCCCGCTGACAAGCGTGGCTCTGACCGGCTTATGGTGGTCAATAGGATGACAGGTGCTGTCATCGACTCGGAGATGAGTGACTTTGTCCGGTATCTTGAGAGCGGCAGCATCCTTGTTGTCAATGACAGCAAGGTGCGCAAGGCACGCCTCTATGCAACCAGCGAGACAGGGGGCAGGGTGGAATTCCTCTTTTTGGAGGAGAACCTCGACAGGAGCTGGCAAGCTATGGTCACCAAGGCCAAGAGACAGCATGTCGGCAAGTGCTACACCTTTGGGGAAGATCCCTTTCTGTTTCATGCCCGGATAGTCTCAGAAAATGCGGATGGTACGAGGACCGTACGCTTTGAAGAGGAGGTCACCGAAGAGTTCTTCCAGAAGCTCGGCCATGTTCCCCTTCCACCTTACATCAAGCGCGAAGATGACTTTATGGATGAGAGGCGCTACCAGACCATATATGCCGAGAAGGAAGGCTCTGTGGCGGCACCCACCGCAGGGCTGCACTTTACCCCTGAAATCCTGGCTGCCATTGAGGCCAAAGGGTGCACAATCGTGCCGGTCACACTCCATGTGGGACCGGGAACGTTCCTTCCTGTACG
>CAYMRN010000228.1:0-3534 GCA_964392855.1 uncultured Sphaerochaeta sp. | reverse complement strand
GAGCAAAGGACTGAAAATCCTTGTGTCCTCGGTTCAATTCCGAGAGGCGGCAGACTTTCCTGTTACAGAGATGTAGCAGGTTTTTTATTGGAAAAAAATTATGCATATTTTTCATATTGCTCTGATCATCAAGTACTTCTTCCTTGAAAATATTGGCGATGTGACGTGCACTGACAGATTATTACGTAACAACGGTTTCTGAAGAATTTACCTATAAGGATGAATACTGTTTGATTGAATATAGCCGAGAGGCTGCAGGTTGATTTATTGAAAAACGTATACCAATAATTGTTCATACCCAAGTATTATCCAAATGATGCTATTAGCTTATTCAAGGTTGCAAATAGGAGGTGCCTGGTGCGAACAAAGCGTATTTTTTTCATGTTGTTGCTTTCCAGCAGCCTTCTAGTTTCTTGCGTTTCTGCTTTTCAAACTCCTGTTACCGATATAGTAAGGGCTGATGCATATCATATTTCTTTCAAATACATCGGCATGGGGTATGCTTGGGGTGGTCAGGATTTCTGGTATGTGGAGAACGGGGTAGTTGATTGCTCACAGCTAATAGTAAACATTTATAAGGAAGCATGTGAGAATCACAATTGTAGGCTTCTTTTTGAAGATACTACGGCAAGCGTATTATATGCCAACTACACGATTCCGATTACTACCCCAAGGCGAGGCGACTTGATATTCATGGGCGATGACGGTGTTGTTTCTCATGTTGCCATATTCCACCAATTTGTGGATGACCGTATAGAATTTCTCGATGCTCATTCAGTTTCAAAAGTCGTTGGTATTAGACAGTACCCTGCCAGTGATAGCCGGTTTATCTCTTTTGGACGTATGATTATTAGATAGTTTTCCACCTTCTCTTTGACATGCCCCCTTGGATGTAATTCCATGAGCTAATATGCTTTATCCTTAAGCCCAGAGTGTAGGATGTATGGTATGTCCTGGTTAGCAAAGGCTAGCACCTCTATCTGGTGGCCCTTGAAACGTATGATAGTGTCAACATTGGTATCGTAGGTGGCATCAGCTGAGAAGGCTGATCGCACCTTATCATCGAGATACTCACTATATGTGAACTTGAGAACGGTGCCCTCTGAACCCGTAAATATACGTCGTTGTTCAATGGGTTCTGAAGCATCTGTAATCACAGGCTGCTTGGTATACTTATCGCTGGGCGCATCTTTGGTACCCGAACAGACCTTTCGATACACAGTTCCATAAGGGTTCTCTATCAGTTGCGATTCCCTGGTGACCCATCCATCGTATTAGGTTCCTTCACGCTGATAAGCCTTCACATCGTCCTGCATTTCGATACGATAAGAAGATTGTAGGCTTTTGGGTGATGTGCTGTAATTCTTATGAGGCCAAAGTCTGACGAAAGGGGTTATTGCATCTGTTGTGAGGGTTGTCCACTCTCTTACCAACGGATCCCCAATGAAAGCCCTGTTTACTGCCACTATTTCAGGGGTGATGCAATCAGCAAGTTTCCCCGAAAATATTTTCTGAAGTGATAACAGTCGTAGCACAACCGGAGAGAACTGCAACAGAGAGTAGCCATCAGAATAGGATTCTAACCCTTTTATACATACCTTCTCCCTATTGACCAGTAGCGACCATCCTGCTGTAGTATGGGTGTGCTTTATTATCAAGCCAATCCTTATTTCATCCTTATTTCATCCTTATTTGTTGGCAAGGTTCAGATAGGCCGAACAAGCACTATCGTAAACAACGCATTGCCTCATTAAATTTTTCTCGGCCTATATCCTACCTCACCCCTCTCCACATCCAATAATCTGTGTTACGATGGGGTATCTACCAACCTACTGGAGGCCCTGACTGTGATGAAAGAACTACGCAAGAAATACGAGGCACTACCTGAGGATGCACCTGCCATGCAGATCAAACTGACAGCAGAAAGCCTTGAGAGACGGCATCACGACCCTATGCTTTTGCTTGAGGTCCCCAATTTCAACAGGTTGACCAAAGCTGATATGCTCGCTGAGTTTGATAGGGTAGCAGAGCTACCTCCCTCTTCAGAGGAGCTGAAAAGTGTCGTTGCCATTGAAGACCCCAAGCAGGTAGCCGAAAAGCATCTTACAACCCTATTGCATCACTACCAGTTGCTTTGTGACTTGAGGAAGGGTCTTGCTTCAGCTTGGGATGTCATCAACGAACTGTATGAGGACGACTGATGATAGATTGCGCAGCATGTGCCAAGGGGAGCTCAGCCTGTCTCACCCATGTACCCATTTTCCAGAACCTGGACAGCAGCCAGATGCAACGGGTGCAGAGTCTCATCCGCCAACGCACCCTCTCAAGTGGGGAGGTCCTGTTTCATGAGGGGGAGAGGACCAACCGCCTGATCATTGTACGATCAGGGGTGTTGAAGCTTGTCCGGTATGGAAGTGATGGCCAGCTTTTCCTCCTGGAGACCCTCTTTGCCGGAGATTTCTACGGGGGGGACCAACTCTTCAGTGAGAGCCACTACAACGAAACCGGCATTGCTGGTGATAGGCTGGGTATCTGCACCATTGCAAGCCGGGACATACGGGCCCTTATGCTCAATGATCCGCATATCGCCCTCTCTGTGATCACCTATCTCAATGGCAAGCTTGAGCAGTATCGCCAGCAAGTTGAGATGCTTGCAACCAAACGTGTGGAGAAGCGCTTGGCAATGTTCCTGTTGGAACGGGGCAGGAGGACTGGTAGCAGGGCCGTTCTCCTCTCTCAAGAGGAGGTAGGGGCCGCCATCAACCTCACCAAGGAGACGGTCAATCGCAAACTGGCCAAGATGCAAGATGATGGCTTGGTTGCAATAGGGGGGAAAAAGCATATTTTGCTAGTGGATATTCCTGCCCTGGAGCTCCTTGCTTCAGAGTAGGCTGCTTGTAGTTTTGCTCATTCATTTTTCCCTTGGTATTGCCCTAAGTTGATTTGAATCATAGTAGGGGGGAGTTTTTCAGGATACCTTTGCCTTAGAGGTGGTACCAATGACAGACAAGAAACTATCGGCCCTAGTAAAAGAGTTCCCCTTTGCTACCATATTTCTCAATCAAAGACAGATCGACTACTGCTGTGGAGGGGATCACATGCTGTATGAGTCCATTGCAAAAGCAGGGTATGCAAAGGAGGCTTTCCTCTCTGAGCTTGAAACCTTTCTGGCGGATGCCCAGACCAAGTACAAGACAACCGTCGACCCTCTCCTCTACGACTTGGGTATAGGTGAACTCATCGACCATATAGAGGCAACACACCACATTGCTGAGCGCAATCTGCTAAAAGAGGTCGATACAAAGCTCAACACTGTCCTGCGTGCGCATTACAGGAACCACAAGGAAGAGCTTCTGGCTGTACACTCCTTGTTCAGTGACCTGAAAAAGGAGTTGCTCCAGCATTTTGTTGAGGAGGAGGAAGAAGTATTCCCTTTGCTTAGGAAGAAGGCTACAAATCAGACCATAAAGATGGTAGAATGCTTAGAGGGTGATCATGAAGCGGCTGGTAACCTGATCAAGAGGCTGCAAGAAG
>CAYMRN010000227.1:0-3552 GCA_964392855.1 uncultured Sphaerochaeta sp. | reverse complement strand
CAGTAGGAAGTTCACTGGAAAATACATACTTTGTTACAGAACCGCTCTCTGCAGATTTTGCTTCTTTGCCACCTGCTGCGAATAGGGTGACAGAGAATACAACCAGTAAAGCCAAGGCCAACAACAATCTCTTCATGTTTTGTTTCACGTCTAATCCATCCTCTTGTGTATTTTTGTAGTCGCTTATATTTAGTCGACTAAAGATTATAAATCATATAATACCACAGTATACTCGCCTGTCAAGTTTTAAATCAGGAATTATCTCAAGCATGAATGAAAGTATAAAAGTCTAAATCATAAGAATTTATATTTCTTAAGATACGCAACAAGTCACTTCATACCTCGATATCAGGCCCATTACCACTGATTTGATATGAGATGTTTTTATAGATATTCCCTATCTCAGAAAGCCTATTTCAAGGATGAATGCAACACGATATAAGAAGCCCTCCCCTTTGAGTTGTGATAGGTGAATCTTTTGCTATTTTCTGTATACTGGAAAGGAGGAAAGGAGAAATGCATGAAAAACAATCGTAAATCCTATGGATTACTGCTGATATGTATCTTGGCACTGCTCATGTGGGGAACGGGATGCACAACCCACCTGGGCTTGGGATTTGGCTTCGGAAGTGGGGGAACCTCCCTTGCATTGGGAGTCAGCACCACGCTGCCTAGGGAAGAAACGAGAGACATGTGGGAGATGCAGGGCTTCTCCCTACCAAGAAAAGCTGGGGAACAGATTACCCTTACCTTCCCCAAGGGAGGCTCTGCCAAGGGAAGGGTATGGGGTACCGACCTCTATGCCGAAAGATCCTCCATAGGCATGGCAGCTGTACATAGCGGCCTTATCACCTTTGAAGATGGAGGAAGCGTGACTGTACAGAGGGTAGAGAGGACAAAACCCTTCTTGGGTTCCCTCCGCCATGGGATTGAGTCTCTACCCTTGAGTAAGAAGTCAGGTGCCTTCATATTCGTAAAGGGAGATGATTGAAGTATCTTTACGGTAGTTTTGCCAAAAGTTTCTCGTACGCATCCATGCTGATGGGCTTCTCGTAGTAATAGCCTTGGGCTATCGTACAGCCTATCCCCACCAGCATCTCTGCCTGCTCCTTCGTCTCCACACCTTCAGCAACGACGACTAGGCCAAGGTCATTGGCCATATTGATGACGTTATGGATGACTTTCTGACTACGGATATTGTCTTCCACGTGCATCAGGAGCTCACGGTCAAGCTTAAGATAGTCAAAGGAGATATTCTTGAGCATGGTCAAAGATGAGTATCCCGAACCAAAATCATCAATGGATACACAAAAGCCCTCCCTTCGCAGGGATTCGACCACTACCTTGAGACAATCCAGATTTTCAAGGAAAATGTTCTCTGTAAGCTCGAACTCCAACAAAGGATGATCGAGGCCAAAGTGATCAACTTCATGGATGAGGTCGGTAATGTAGGAGGAATTCCCAAGATGTGCTCGAGACTGGTTGACAGATATCGGAAGCACTGTCATTCCCTTGTCCTGCCATTCGCGTAGTTTTTCGCACACCTCCCTCAGGACAAACATATCAAGTTCTGTAATCAGGTTGCTCTCCTCAAGCACCGGGATGAACAGCAAGGGAGAGAGAAATCCTTTGGTAGGATGGTTCCATCGGACCAAGGCCTCGGCTCCTACAACCTTACCGGTGACCATGTTGAACTTTGGCTGAAGCAGCACAAAAAACTGCTTGGAGTGCAAGGCTTCATGGAAACCCTTTACCAGTTCGCTTTCGTCAAGCAGCTGCTCGCGTATGGTATCTTTGTAAAACAGGTAGTTCCCACCATTGGTATCCTTCATATGGTCCAAAGCCAGGGTAGCCCTGTCGATGCAGATGTTGATTGGAAGAGGTTCATTGACAATAAAAATTCCTGCCACTATCTCCAGCTTGATTTGTGCAGTGTCAGGCAATGCGATCTGATTCAATGTGGCTATCA
Organism: uncultured Sphaerochaeta sp.; assembly: GCA_964392855.1. Classification (GTDB taxonomy): domain Bacteria; phylum Spirochaetota; class Spirochaetia; order Sphaerochaetales; family Sphaerochaetaceae; genus Sphaerochaeta. The sequence goes on along the minus strand of CAYMRN010000227.1, from coordinate 1,583 downwards.
TGTCCTGCACCCGCTTTTCAACTGCTCCTTGCTTGAACATCAACAGGAATTTATCACCTGCACTCCTACCATACAATTCCTTTTCCCTACAGAAGGAGGGAAGCATGCTAGCGATCTTCTGTAACAGTGAGTCCCCATAGGAGAAGCCGAACAGGTCGTTGATAAGCTTGAACCGAAGAATGTTCAGGACAATGCATGCATAGGTAGGACCTTCTTCGGCTAACAGATGCTCTGAGCCTTTCACAAACAGGGTATGGTTGGCAGCCCCAGTCAGTTCATCGATATACGCGGCCTTAAGCATCGAAGACTCAAATGCCCTTCGTCTTAACATCACGGTGTAAGGGAAGATGAGAATGAGCATGCCAAACAAGGAAGTCATTGCCAAGGAGTAGAGCATGGTCTGTTTTCGGGTCTCCTCCAAGAAGGTACGAGGGATCTCGAGCAGTAAGGACCAGCCTCGCTCCCCTACTGGGGCATAGGCCAAAAGACGGGGATTGCCTGGAGTATCCAGATGGACAATGCCACTTTTCCCTGCAGCAAAATCTTCTCGCAAGGTGTCTAGCGATAGTCTTTTGGGAATAGAGTCCTTACCAAGCTTGAGAATAATTGAACCATCCCTGTCCAACAGGTGCATCGTCCCTTCCCCTGCAAAGGAAGGCAGGGATAGGTTTTTCTCATACTCGTCGACTACAATGCCAACACCGATACCAGCAACTACTTCCTGGTTCCGGATGATCGGGACTGCATACACCAGCATAGATTTCTGATACCTGTTGTCGATAAATACGTCGCTTATGACGGTTTCCCCCTGCATGACCGTCTGAAAGTAATCCCGGTAGGAAACATCCATTCCCTTGAAGTCTGGGGTATACATACGACCATCAGCGAGCATGAACCCTATCCTCTGGAATTCAGAAAAGAGAGGGTCATCCTTGATGACTGCAAGCCAGCTATCTATATCAAGAGTTTCTTGGCTCCCCAAGACAAGGGCTATGCCCTTGAGCTTGGCAAGATCCCCATCAATTTTCTCCTCAAGTCTCTCTGCACTTTTTGTAGTGACCTCTTGCAGATAGAAGAGACTCTGTTGGTCCAACAGATTGTTCACTTGCCTGTTGAAAAAGAAATAGAGCCCAGCTACAAAGAAAAATGCTACACACCCGACAAGTATCAGGTGCATGATGAACACTTTCTTGTTATGTAATCTGTCTACCTTGATATCCCTAAGGATTCTCTCAGTTCTCTCATGAACCATATACTGACCAACCTCATTCATAGGCACAGACCATAAGAAATTACCTAACCAATAAGTATAGAGCAGAGACTCCTCTAAGGACAGTCATAAATATAGGCAAAACAGCAACAATTCCGGTATTTTTTGAATATTTTTACTAAATTGTTGTGATTGGTATGCAATGGGCAGTAAGAATATATGTCAAAAGGCTCAAGGGTTTCGCTTTCTTGTTTCCTGCTTACAACCAGAGCAAATCCCGACTTGATTTCTTCCTACGCAATGCCTATAGTCTCAAGCATGGTATTACACTCATTCATGCAGATGCTGCCCATACTCGCACTTACTTTGGGCG
>CAYMRN010000226.1:0-3572 GCA_964392855.1 uncultured Sphaerochaeta sp. | reverse complement strand
GTTGGTAACATGAGTTACAACACCTCCGAAGAAGAGCTTCGGGACCTGTTCGCACAGTACGGTAACGTACTGTCTGCTAATATCATCATTGACCGCGAGACTCGTCGCCCTAAGGGCTTTGGTTTCGTAGAGATGGAAGAGGATTCTGCTGCAGAAGCCGCTATCTCACAGCTCGACGGTAAGGAAATCGATGGCCGTAACCTCCGCGTTAACGAAGCTATCGCCAAACCCCGCCCGTCTTACAACAATAACCGCTACTAGTCCTCGGACGACCTAGCAAAGAGGGAGCCTGCAAAGGTTCCCTTTTTTGTGCCCTCACCCGCCAAACTTTTGCCAAGCTACTTTTTGCCTGCTTTACCCTGTCTTCTCAACTGTCCCAAAAACTCATCCTCAGGCACAGCCTTGGAGAACAGGTATCCCTGATACTGGTTGCACCCTATCTGCTTGAGGAAGTGCAACTGCTGCTCAGTCTCCACCCCTTCAGCTACTACAGTAATGCCCAGCTCCTTGGCCAGCATCAGCACCGTCTTGTAGATGATGATGGCATCAGAATCCGGATAGTTTGCGATAAATGAGCGGTCGATCTTAATCTTGTTCAGCGAGAAGTCCAACAGGTACGAGAGGGAGGAGAAGCCTGTTCCAAAGTCATCGATGGCTATCCCAACCCCTGAGAACTGGAGCCTGTCCATGAGCATGCCGGTGGTATGCAAGCTCTCCACTGCGGTACGTTCTGTCAGTTCAACTGTGAGCAAGGAGGGGTCGATCCCTTGTTGGAACAACTGCTCGCCTATCAAGTCGATGAGCTCTTGGTTGGAAAACTCCTCTGCACTCAGATTGATTGCCAGAGAGAAGTCGGGCTCTATGCTGCGAAGGAACTCCTGGTTGGTCTTAAGGAATGTCACAGCCGACCGAATCACATACTCGCCTAACAGTGAGATGAGTTGGTGTTCTTCCATGAGGGGGATGAACTCATCGGGGGCTATGAATCCAAGAGCGGGGTGAATCCATCGTATCAGGGCCTCAGCCCCAAGTATCCTGTCACTCTTCACATCCACCTGGGGTTGATAGTGCAGCACCAACGAGGAAGAGGCGAAGGCAGCAGGGATTTCAGCCAGGATCGCTTGTTTGCGCAAATACTGCTTGTGGACAATTTCATCGAACAACAGGCACGGACACTTGTGAGTACTCTCTATCATCTTGCTCGCCATGGAAGCCTGCAGCAACAGTGTCGGGATGGAGAGCTCTCCCCCTGAGTACTGGGAATATCCACATAGGGCTAAGGTATGCACAAACGTATACAGTGAGGAACATTGCTTCTCAATACCCTGCAACAAGCTTCTGATTCTAGGCTGGACTCTCGTCTTGTCGTCCTCGTGCATGAGTACCACATAGGTATCGGCAGAAAATGCGTATACAGGTTCAGACTGTCCGAGCATTGAGGAGATGAAAAGACTTAGGGCTATGGAAAAGGAACTCCCTGAGGTGAGCGAGTAGTGCTTATCCCGTTCCAACTGGTGTTGGAGCTGGATAAGTAGGCAGTAGGTGGTATGTGAGTTCTCTTCATATCCTGAGAACAAAGCGAAAGGAAGCACCACATTGTTTTTACTGACATACGAAATAAAATCGGAAACGCCCCAAGAGGAGCTGGTATAGACCTCAACAGTATACACATCCTTTCTCATAGCTATGCTTGCTTGCGTCTGTGTCCGATTGGCCAGATGTTCGTTGCCGTTTTTGTGCCGTATCCATATTGGCCCACTGGCTGTTGCCCCACTTTCTCTTAGCTCTTTGTCTACAGAGGACCTGATACAAGGCAATACCTTTTGTGTATCCCTACCAACCAATTCAGCCTGAGTATATCCACAGAGCACCTCGAAAGCATGGTTACAGAATGTAATGCGATTATGATGATCAATGACAAGAATCCCGTTACCCGAATACTCGGAGATAAGGCTGCTGACCTGAAGCTGTAGCAGGTCAGCGCTACGATGTTGCAAAAAAGCCACAAACACCATACCCAACAGGAATAGCAGCAAGGCAATAGTCCACTTTAGCAGAGGGTGCTGCAGCAGGAAGGCCTGGCTCAGCACAGGCAGTTCAGCCCGGTCATAGTAGCTGACGACACTCCAGAGCCTCCCCTCATCAGGATACCAGGACAGGTCTTGGGTTGAAGAGGGGTATACCGCCTGGTACCCATAGGATTTCTCATCAGAGAGATAGAAGCCAGACTCTTCGGAGAACATGCGGTCTTTCATTGCAGGAGCTTCAAGAAACAGGAAACCGCTATCCTCATCATCTCTGTGGAATTCGGAGCAGGGCTGACCACCTTGATGTAACCACCAACCCTGATTCGATACCAAGCCAAAGATGATGTTCTTTGTCATGGCCTGCTGGTAGTCACGCAGGAAGGAGATCAGGAAACAAGCATCGTAATCGATGATGACCACTCCAAAGAACTCACCATGGGCATAGACAGGAAGGGCAAGCACCAAAGCAGGCCCGGTATGGATATCTTCAAGGCTTTGCCGACTCTCCAACCCTATAGGTGAAACATACAGGGTGTTGTCATCATGAGCCTTCCCAAAGGCAAAGACCTTGTCCTCACGGCGATCTTTCAAATCGGAGGAGGCAGAGGGCGCAGCAAGGGAGTTGGGAAGATGGTCAATCTTAATGATCTCCACCCCTGTATCATCGAGGAGGCGGATATGATTTATGTAGGATTTCTTATTGGCAATACGCAAAAACAGCTGCTCAAGCTCGGAAAGCCTCTCCTCTTGTGGATCCTGGACATACCGGTTGAACTCATCAGAGTCGAATACGATCAGAAGGTCAGAAACATATTGGTTAAAGACAGCTTCAAGCTGGGTTGCTATTATCGCATTGCCCTTCTCCTGCTCAGTCTGAAGAAGGAGGGTAGCCTGGTTTGCCAGGGATTTTTCGTAGGAAGAGAACAGAAGGAGAAATAGGACAACTAAGGGCACGACAAAAAACAGAGTCCGCTGGGCTATGGTTAGGAGGTCTTTTCTGTGTAGTCTCACACTAATCCACCCCTCTCAGAAAAATGAGGGCAAAGCGAGAAGTTATTATGTAGACCCATTTCCCTGTCATAGGAAACATACCACGGTAAGCGATAAAAATATAGTTTCGTGCGGATAAATCGCTGTGCATGATCCATAGAAGGTACCTGGTGAACGTTCTCGCACGTTTCATTGCCTTTTCGGTAGCAGGAAATCCACAGTAGTCCCTATCACCCTTTTGCAGCTATCCCTCCCCATATAGGGCGAATTGGGTGTGGTTGCCCCCTTCGATCTGCAGAAAGAGGGTATCAGGAGGAAGAAGGGTCTTGCCCTTCCCTATCGTATCAGGGGTGGCAAGACCCTCGTCGGTGTAGGAAATGACATCCTTTTGTATGGAGACCGTGACCAGCTCATCAGACTGCATTACCGTGAAATTGATCTGGTTGGCAGGGGCTTCCTGGTTGAGGAAGATCAACAGTGCTGCAGCCACCGCCATGAGGATCACTACCATCAGGATGAGGAGTAATCTCTACTTCTATACAGGGATTGGATGTT
>CAYMRN010000225.1:0-3572 GCA_964392855.1 uncultured Sphaerochaeta sp. | reverse complement strand
GGTTCTTATCCTTCCACTCTTTGTTCAATCGGGTATTTTCCTTCTCCCCTACGTAGCGGGCCACAACACGGCAACCTCTGTTTCTCTCGGATTTCTCAACTGCTGTCGGATTGTACTCATAGAACATGACTACGGTCAGCTCGCGCTCTGTCAAGTTTTTCTTGGTCCTGTTGTCTGCAAGGCCGAGCTTCAGATACTTCCCGTCTGAGGTGATCGAAGGTATGGCAACCGCGAGGTTTGGTGAGCCATCCGAGTTGGTTGTGGCAATTCCCACGGTAACCTTGTAGGGATACTGTGCCAATGCCGCTTGCAGTTCAGCTAGGTCATACGAGCCGGCAGGGTAGTACAATTGCCCGGAAGCTGCAGTGATCGTATCAACGGAAGGCTTGGCTGTATCAAGGGCAGCCTGCTTTGGGGTACACCCGACAGCAGCAAACAGTATGACACCGATCAGTAATAATAACGTCGTTCTTTTCATGGTATTCCTCTTTCTTTTCACATACATATATTGGCAATATTATGCGAAGCACGCTTCATTTGCAATCACCAAAATACAGATATTATGGATGTCAGATTTACTCAAAGGCCCTAGACGGACTGTTCCCGCCCGGCAGGATCATTGCCTTGATGAGGGGCTGGCAAAGCCAAATTGTGCATACAGGTTTTCCTGCTCCTCAGTCACCTCGCCCACATGGGATGGTTCTCCCGGCCTCTGGTACTGCTCCAGCATATCCAGTGTATCAAGCAGGCTGGTCATCGTATGGGTCCTGTAGAGATCCTTCTCCCTCATAGTCTTGTCGATGGCTGCGATGAAAATATAGGCAACGAACTGTACAAACAGCTTTCCTTCCAGGTTCTGCTCATAGGAGGCTGCAGTGCCCCTCAGGTTCAGTCGCTCCTTGAGATTGCTGAAGGTGCTTTCGATCATGGTCCTGCCCTGGTATGTTTCCAAGGCTTCGATGGGGTCCTTGATATCATTTGAGATGAGGGAGAAGTAGCCGAAGTCCCTTTGTCGTTTCTCAATGGCATCCTGTTGCAAGGTGAGGGTGGTCTTCCGCGAAGAGTTCTTTCGTATGTTGAAGTAGGTCTCATACTTCTTTTCGTGGGAGGGGACCCTTTTGTTGGTTAGCACCTCCTCTTCCAGGCGATCAAGCCTTTTGGTAAAGGCAATCTCGTCCTCAATGGCAAGATGTTCACTGTAATAGAGGTGCACATATATACGCTTCTCTGTCCTGATGATTTCCCCGGATCGTTTCTTCACCCTTTCATGCGGCCATACACTCATCACTGAATAGCACCCCAGCTGGTATGCGGGGTGGTAATTGGCTCGCTTCCTGATGGTCTCCCTGACAGGGGCAAGGTGTTGCTGTATGTAGTCGAGGTTTACCCTTGCCCCCATGAGAAACTTATAGTGGTTCGTAAAGAGTGTATTGACGTTTTCCTCACTATAAAAATCACGGTCAAGGACAAACTTTATTTTTCCATCCACCAACTTGCCAAACTCTCTAAGCATCTTTTTCAGTGTGCTAGAATCAGAGATTTTGTCAGGCAGTTTCCTGTAGCATACAGGAAGGGTGGAGTCGCTTCCGCTCAGTATGGTGAGGTTGATCTGAGCAAGCGTATCATGGTCATTGGCATTCCTGTACTTGCTCTGCCTGAAGGTCTCGATGTACGAGGATGCCGAAGAGATATCAAAGGAGAGGTACTCCTGCTCCTGTTGTCTGGCAACCAGCAATTGGAAGAACTCATCTTTCACCTCTTCGGTGACCGATTGGAAAAACTCACTGAAATGTTGGGATGGAATCTCTTCCTCGTAGGGGAGAGCATGGGTGGCAGCCCACTTGGGGAAACGGCTTATAGTATTGTTTTCTTCTAAAATGAGGAAATAGGCTAGAGAGAGAATCTGCCTGTATGAATCAGGGAAACATCTTTTCAGATCTTCTGTGATGCCGTATCGCTCTGCAATTTGTTCAAGCAGGTAGGTGGCCCCATAAAATTTCCTACTCGATCCACTGGTGTTTGACGGTACGCTCCTCTCCTGTCTGAGCTGTTCCAACTCCTGCTGCATCATGTACTGCTTGTTGGGGACAAACACATTGTCCACAAGCTTACCAATGCAGACCCTCGTATTTCGGGACTGTTGTTTTTCCTTGTCCCAGTACGCGGTTGACTCATACACATAGGTGGTTTTATTCTTTTTATTTCTTACATAAACCAATGACACGGCACTAACTCCTCATAGGTATACTTATACCTTGGTTTGATAAAAACGGCAAGAGTATTGCAATTATTACGCGAAATTTAGCGAAATATTCTCTAGTCCTAGGTATAATTGTATAATTTAGCTAAGCCTTAGAGAACATGTGTATTTACCATATTCATTTTGAAAAACGTTATTATATAAAAAATAAATCTATTTCTATAAACTAATTAAAGGTTATTTATAAAAGAAATATTGCTATTTTCCGTACATGCATACCTGTATAGAGGTTTGATAATTAAGAATTATTCCTACTCTATTTAGTAAAAAATTAGTCAAATTACCAATAATATAAGAGAATAAGTAAAACTTTATACTAAATTTTAAGTTTAGATAAAATTTATAAATAGTTATAATACAATAAGTTAATGATTAAAAAGATGAAATATTGACTATATTCCCGTGCAATTTACTTGACATTATTACCAAATAATAGTTACCTTAAACGGATCAACCATACATAAAGAGGAGAAAAAGTATGAAAAAACTTAGTATTATAACGTTAGCCCTGGTGCTGATCGTTACAGGAGGCCTCTTTGCTAGCGGAAAAGCCGAGAGCGATGTGCAGACAATTGTGTTCGGCGATGTTTCGTGGGATTCAGTCCAAGTACATAACAGGATCATGGCCTTCATTATAGAAAACGGTTTGACAGGATACAAAGCAGATTTTATTCCTGGAGACACGCTTCCCATTCTCAATGGGCTGAAACAGGGTGATATCGATGTGGATATGGAATCATGGCATTCAAACTTCCCCGAAGTGTATCGCAAGGGAATTGAGTCTGGGGACATTGTTGACCTCGGGCAGAATATGCCTGATGCACCACAAGGCTGGTGGGTACCACGTTACCTGGTAGAAGGACCTGATGCATTGGCACCGGATTTGAAGAGTGTTGCTGACCTGGCCAAATACCCCCATCTGTTCCCCGATCCTGAAGATCGTTCAAAAGGACAGATCCTAGGCGGTGTGGCAGGATGGTCTCAGATGAAGATCTCACAAAAGATTTTTGATGACAATAATCTTGGTGATACGTTCAACCTCAACATTGCAGGAAGCGGTGCAACTATTGCGGCCACTATGGTCAGTGCCTACAAAAAGGGAAATCCCTGGGTAGGGTACTACTGGGCGCCAACAGCCGTCCTTGGACGACTGGACATGGTTCGCCTGGAAGGCAGTGAATTTGACCCGGCGCTCGTTAATGTCCTGGTGCATAAATCCATGCTGGAGAAGGCACCTGATGTTGTGGAGATCCTGAAGGCCTATTCGACAACTGTCGCAGAGAACAACGAGTTCTTGGCAAAGATGGACAAT
>CAYMRN010000224.1:0-3579 GCA_964392855.1 uncultured Sphaerochaeta sp. | reverse complement strand
GGAGAGAACGCGATGGCTTCTGGGAAGGCGCAGATCAACCTCCAGGATGGATACAGTACCATAGTGCTGAACGTTTCTCCTTTCTGTCCCCCCAACGATAGGGGGCAATCCTATCTCGATTACTGGTCAGGGAGTGTCTTTGACCTGTATATGAAGGATGGGACATGGGATGGCCTGTCCCTTTCGGATCTGCACAATCGGGGTCACTATCTGATCAAGGGTATCAATACAAAAACCAAGGTCGATGCGGACTACAACAGAAACCAGATTAAGGATGAGACTTCGGTTTGGATTCACGAGATGACTGCAAGGGCCTCGCTTATCATGATTCGCATGATGAGAGAAAACGTGGGCTTTGATGAGTTGATCGTCACCAGCCCTTTCTTTGATCAGACGACTGCTGCCCTTAGCAATGGTGCAGCGATTCCAAATTTCAATTGTAACTGGTATAGCAGCCAAGACTCCAAATGGTTCGGAGAGGCCCAGTGGTGCTGGACTGTGAACCAGACCTTGGATTTGGAAAAGCGGTACCATGATCCCTCCTTCATCCTTCTCCAAGCAACCCCGATCTTCAAGGATTCAGTCCCAGAAGACAAGAGAGAACCCCAGAGTGAGGATTTGGCGTATCACAGACTTGCCTTGGGGACTGCACTGTTGACCGATGCTTTCTACGAATACGATTTGGTTGATGGGAGAAGTGCACCCTATTTCTTTGATGAGATGCTGGTAGATTCCAATGGTTCAAGCACTACTGATATTTCAGGGAAAGGGTGGCTTGGCATGCCATTGGGAAAAGCAGAACACCTGGTCTCGAACAAAGAGAGAGTATTTGCAATCGAACAACCTCTGATTCTTGGAGAGAAGAACCCCAAAACCAAGGAGCTCTTCAGAGGCAGAAGCAAGAGTGCACAAGACGAGCAATACCTAGTTGAATTTGACTGGAACATAGTGGGAACAACCATTTCACATCCAGTGATTACAGCGTCTGTGAATGAAAAGTGGCATGACTACTACCCACTGCACTCCAATCTTGCAGGGACAAGCGGACACATAGCCTTTCACACCACCTTGGAGAGCAAAAAAGAACTTACCTACACCGTATATACCGGTGCCAAAGGGAGTGTGGAACTCACTAACTTTACGATTTCCAAAGCTGATGCCGGTCTCTACCGTCGGGACTTCGAGCATGGGATAGTCCTGGTCAATGCATCAACTACGGAGAAAGTGGTAACCCTTGACCAAATCAAGGGAAAGCTCGGACGGAACAATATCCGACGCATCAAAGGCAGTCTTGATACAGAGACCAATACGGGAAGAATGGTAACAGACGCAATCATCCTTATGCCTCATGATGCGATAGTCCTGATAGCTGAGTAAGAAGGAGTCCTCTTGGAGTATGGTCGGCAGGTGGTTTTTATACTGTTGGAAGCTAGAGAAGGAAAGGCTGGGCAAAAGAGAGAGGGCGCTTGTTGTCAGCGAGCACCTTCTCCATGTAGACACTGTCCAGATCTAGGTCATCAACCAGCCTGAGCAGGAGCTCTTCAGGAATAAGATTATGCTCGCAAAACAGGAAGATGAGTGCCTTCTCAGCAATGTTAGCCACCTTGAGGGAGTTGAAGAAGATATCCTCATCAGGTTTTGATGCGTAGCGTCCCTGTATGTTGGCAAACAGCATGGAGCTCTCCATATCATGTTTGAGGGCGTACAGCTCTTTGCGCAGTAGCTTCTCTTCACCCCTTGCCGCCTGTTCACCCAGGGGCTTCAAATGGAAAAAGGTATACTCCTTCCCAGGAAGGTAGTGGTGTGCATCACACCTGGCTGCATAGTTCGGCTCAAGGTCACTGCTCTTGAAGGTATCACCCCCCACGATGATCAGGGGATCGAAATAGAGGGCCGGACACTCCTTTCCATCAAATTGGTAGTAGCGGTAGGTGTTGAAGGCATCCTCAATGCAGTCCTGATGCTCGCAATAGGCTGTGAGGGGGATGACATCGGTGGCGATGTCCAGCATGAGGCGCGCAGTCGAATTGAATATGTCCCGGCGAAAGTTAAGGATCAGGGTGGGGAAGATGAACATGACCCCACGCTCAAGGCTATGGTTTCGCACCACATAGGCGAGCCTCTCATCGAAGAAGGAGGCCTCATCTATGATGAAGGTACCCACAGTGGGGTTGTCCTTGAGCACCTCCTCAAGACCAAAGGAGTCACGGATCTTGGCGATATTGGTACCACATCGCACATAGCCACTGCGATAGCCCAGGGCATCCTCAGGATATTCGGAGAACCTCTTCCCATCAATTTCGCTGCGGATGAAAAAGACCTTTCTGCGGTCTACCTCACCACTGCTGGTAAGTGATCGCACCTTCTCCCCTTTCGTCTGTGCTATGGAGGCATCCCGCCAGACACGAGCGGCAAACTCAGTCTTTCCCGAACCCATGGGTCCTATGAGAAGGACCCTGCGTCCGGGACTGGTAAAGTCAAAATGCGAAAAGGTATGGTGAATATCGATGGTGGGGAAACCAAGGCTCTTAAGAAAATCAGTTGCCCCACCATGAGGGTCATTTCGCGGCATTCTGCCCCTCAACGATGGCAATACCACTGGAAGCACCAATTCTGGTTGCTCCTGCTTCAATCATAGCCTTCGCCTCTTCGTAGGAGTGGATTCCACCGGAAGCCTTGATCCCAAGATCGGGTCCGACTGCCTTACGCATGATGCGGATATCAGTCTCCTTTGCCCCCCCGGTAGAGAAGCCGGTGGAAGTCTTTACAAAATCGGCTCCAGCTGTCTTGGAGAGACGACAGGCACGCGCCTTCTGCTCATCGGTAAGCAGGCTCGTCTCAATGATGACTTTCAAGATTTTCTTCCCGATAGCCTGCTTCACCTTACTTATATCATCCAACACAAGGTCATCATCATGATTCTTCAGCCAACCAATATTGATAACCATATCTATCTCATCAGCACCATCATTTATTGCACGCTTTGCTTCAAAAGCCTTGCTCTCTGTAGCCATAGCCCCAAGAGGGAAACCCACAACTGCACAAACTTTGACTTCGCTTTTTGCCAAAAGTTTGGCACAAAGGGGAACCCAACAACTATTCACACAAACTGAAGCAAAGCCCCACTTTTGGGCCTCTTTACAAATCTGTTCGATCTTCTCGCGCGTTGCGTTAGCTGCAAGAACCGTGTGGTCGATGTACTTGGCGACATCCTCTATTATCATGGCAACCTCCATTGCTTAAGGTACATGGTAAGCTTACTCCAAATAGCTATTGCTATCAACGGAATTATGCAGAGCGGGAATAAGGAAGAAGCTTGACGAATGCTTCAGGGCACTATACCCTAAGTCTCATGATTTTAGAAACCATTGAGAAGTATTATACTTGGGCGCTGATAGCCATCTTGCTGGTGAATTTCACCCAAAGAAAAATTCCACGAACGGAAAAAAAACGGTTTGCAACCATCTATTTGGCAGCAATTCTCCTAGTGTTTGAGATAGGGATCGTAACCATTCTTACCCGCGATCTCAATCACAACCTCGCTTGGCTTGTATTCGCCCTCTGTGCAGGACTTCTCTA
>CAYMRN010000223.1:0-3651 GCA_964392855.1 uncultured Sphaerochaeta sp. | reverse complement strand
CACCATGCTGATGGCAATGTACGAGAGGACCCGCGAGCTTGGCATGATGAGGGCCATGGGAATGAAAGACAACCATATTCGACTGGCCTTTATCTTTGAGGCTGGGGGGATAGGATTGCTGGGAGCCTTGGCAGGAATTGTATTGGGAGCACTTGCAAACATCTTCCTTTCCAACGTGGGAATCAATTACGGATCCATATTTCGTGATATGGACATTGGCTACAGGGTCCAGAACATAATGCGGGGAACGTGGAACCTCAAGAGTTTTGTCATCACCTTCGTATCAGGCATTGGCCTTGCCATGCTTGTATCGCTCTTTCCCATCAGGCGAGCTCTTAAGATGGATATACCAGCGTGCCTCAGGCACCAATAGGAGAGCCTTAGTATGATAAAGAAACTTCCAAAACTAGCGTTTAGAAACATATTTCGAAACCTGAGGCGTTCGATTCTTTCTGCGGTTGCAATAGCAGTCTCAGCGATGAGCATTGTGATGCTCTTTGGACTGCTCAATGGCATGGAGTCTGATATGGCCAACAACCTCAAGTCCTACTATACAGGGCAGGTACGCATCCGGCATATCGACTTTGAGAAGTACGAGCGATACAATCCACTGCACCTGGGAGTCGATTGGAACAGCATCAAACCTATCCTCAATGACAATGACAATGTGCGAGCTGCCACAGCCAGGATCAACTTCCCGGCAAACATGTACCTAGGGGAGAAACAGCATGGGGTCATGGGCATCGGTGTAGATTTTTCCACTGAAGAGACTTTCATTGACTTCCCGTCCATACTGATGGAGGGTAATCTTCCCCAAGCAGGAGAAAATGAGATCATGATGGGCTTCGCCCTGGCAAGGGATATGAACTTGGGCATTGGGGATAAGGTGACCCTACTCAGCACCACTGCAACCAGAGGAAGCAATGCATTCACCTTTGAAATCGTAGGCATTGCAGGATTTCCTGTCGCCAGCATGAATGCAAACTCCCTATGGGCTCCTATTGACCGGGTCCAGAAGTTCCTAGGTATGGATGGCCAGGCCCAAGAAATTTTGGTCCTGCTTGAAGATGGCGTCAATGAGAAAGAAGCTGCAACGCAGATTGGAGACAAAATTGAAAGTGCCTTGGGTACGGTAACCGATACCCGATCATGGAAGGAACTGAACATGATGTACGGAATGCTCAGGATTGCCAAGATTGCATACTATTTCATTGCCATGTTCTTCTTTGTCCTGGGCAGCACGGTCATCATCAACACCACGATGATGGTAATCTTTGAGAGGATGCGTGAGATAGGGACGCTCTCCGCCCTTGGCATGCAAGGTTCGGAGCTGACCAGGCTCTTCCTGTTGGAAGGGTTCTTCATCAGTATAATAGGATCGGCATTCGGGGTGATCATTGGCTACGTGGCAACCTACTATATGGGCAAGGTAGGGCTTGACTTCACCGAAGCCCTCAGTGGCATGGATATGGAGATTTCCTCCATACTCTACCCTCAGACAAGTATTTTTACAGCCATAGCCGTTTGGGCCTATGCTGTGGTGATCTCAACCCTGTCAACGTTCATCCCTTCCCGTCACGCTTCAAAAATCCAACCCGTGGAGGCTCTACGTTATGTATAAGAAACCCAATCAAAAGATAAATATCCCAAGAGGACACAAGTTGGTTTTCCTGACCATACTGCTTTTCTGCATACCCGCTATGCTTTTCGCCCTAAGTGCCGATGAGATCATAGAAGAGATGGATAGGCTCTCTACCTTTGAGACCACCTATTCCACCGGCTCGATCCAGACCACCGACCGCTTCGGGACCAAGACCAGTCTCTTCAGGTCTTGGAGCCAAGGGGAGAAAGACTCCCTGATCGAGTTCACCAGCAAGGCAGAACGCGGGCAGAAGATCCTTCGTACAGAGGGAAGTCTCTACCTCTTCTATCCCGATGCCGAACAGCTCATCAGGATGCAGGGTGCCGCCCTCAGACAGTCCATGCTGGGCTCGGACATCTCCTATGAGGACATGACCGAGGAGAAAAACACCCTGGACAACTACACTGCCAGACTGGAACAGGAAGAGACCTTCAAGGGAAATGAGTGTTACGTGCTGACCCTTACTGCCAAGACAAGGTCGGTCGCCTACCCGGTCCAAAAGATATGGGTCGACAAGCAGTCCTACCTTGTCTGGAAAGCCGAGTACTCGACAGCACAGGGGCGTCTGCTCAAGGTGATGGAGGTCCTGGAGACCTTTACATCACAGGACAGGGTCCTGCCCAAGCAGAGCAAGATAGAGGACAAGATGAAGAAGGACTCTGCAACCCTCATGACTATTGACTCTTTTGAAGCTAACCCAAAGCTAGACAGAAGCATCTTCACCTTGGAGAACCTCACATGGTAGGCAAGAAAACCAAGCGCATCACCCTCTCTTGCTTGGCCATGGTGATCGCTTTAAGCCCTCTCTTTTCAGCAGAAAATCCTGTGATAAGCATGGACCTGGCGCCGACTGTAATCTATCAAGCAAAAAATGACTCTTGGGCTGATACTATGCTTGCAGACCTCTCTGTCTCTCTCGTTTCCAAGCGAGAGGGAAACGTGCGAGGGGAGGTAGTGCTCACAGGAAATTCATATGAACCAGTCACAAGCTTTGATGATATTGTGCATAAGGCATACTTTAAGGCACGCTTTCCCTCCTTCCGCCTTACAGCTGGAAAAACTCGCCTCTCCTGGGGGGACGGCATGCTCTTCAATGCAGGAGATGTGCT
Source organism: uncultured Sphaerochaeta sp. (assembly GCA_964392855.1). Lineage (GTDB taxonomy): Bacteria > Spirochaetota > Spirochaetia > Sphaerochaetales > Sphaerochaetaceae > Sphaerochaeta. The sequence goes on along the minus strand of CAYMRN010000223.1, from coordinate 900 downwards.
GTACGGTAGCAACGATGCTTCAGTCTCCCTGACCCAGGCGGAGCTACGAAGCACCACCAGCTGGCTGGCATCGGTCAACTACCCCTTGGGTTTCTTCTCCTTTGTAGAAGCCGTTGTGATGCCCTCTGAGACAGAAATTCCTATCGATATGCTATTGGGTGCTCGATATTATACCACCGTACGGGATATCAAGGTTGAGGTTGGATATGCTACGAAGACCCCAGGAACCACAAAATCACGTCTACACAAACCCTATATCAGCCTCCAAGGCAACCTCGGCTTTGACTGGTATTTTTCCTCCTCGGTGGCTATCCCTGTAGCTGGAGATATTGCCAAGGAGACCGGCGAGTCCTGGATGATCAGCGGTGGGATTTTCCATCTGGTGACACTGCCTTTGGACAGGTCTCTCACCCTCCGCCTGGAATTTCTTACCAGACCCTTTGGGAAATGGATAGCAGGTCCTGTCAATGATGCGAGTGCCGCACTGCTTTTGTATCCTGAGCTGGCACTCACCTACTCACCCTCCCTATCCTTCAGCCTGCGCTCGATCATCTCACCTCTAGACCTCTCTGCGATGAGCACCCTGGGAGTAAGCTGGAACATATTTGATGCCTTCAACCTGATAGGGAGCCTCTCTCTCGCTACTGGTGATGATGGGGATCTGTTCTATTGGAGTTCGGTAGACCAATTGGATCCAAATAAAGCGAAACCATCCTTATCTGCCACAATTGGCTGCAGCTGGGTTTTCTAGCAAGGAGACATATCTTTGAAATTTGCGGTTCAATCACTTTCTTTGTGGGATTCTTACATGAGCCAATTATGAATAGAAGATTAAATTTTGAGCTAAATCTGAAGGTGGTTGCATAGAAAAGGGCCATTCCTGTATTGTCATGGTTACTA
>CAYMRN010000222.1:0-3673 GCA_964392855.1 uncultured Sphaerochaeta sp. | reverse complement strand
GCCAATGTCGCAGGGACACCGGGAATCCCAGTGCTTGCAAAAACGGTTGCGGACAATACCGAAGGCCTGAAAATCAGTGGGAATACCAAAGCGGCATTCCTTCCTGATGGAAAGATCTTGCTGGCAAGTACAGTACACAACACCCTACAGATCTGTAGGATTGTCCGAGATTCCCTGGAGGTCATCAGGACCTATACCCCCTCAGACGGGTTCAACACCACCAAGGTCACCGACATATTGGTCGACAAGAATAGCGGCAGGGTTGCCGTTGCCCACAACCAGGGCCCGGGAATAACACTGTACCAGTACAACGCAAGCGCCTCTTCCCTGACCAAACTTTTCACCCGTGACAATCTTTCCTACAAGGATTCCCATAGCGAAAGGTATTTTGAAAATATCAGTACCCTTATGCTCGATCCAATTACAGGCATACTCTACAACGTTGTCCCTGAGGACTTCATACTGCCCAAGTCCAATTTCTTCGCCACGCAACAGTCTGAGTTTAGGATCAATGGGCATATCCATTGGCTGTTTGTGACCGACCCAGGCAGCGGCCTGGTCATCTCACCATTTCTGGACAGGGTTGCCTGGTTCTCCACAGCCAAGAGTCACCTCAAGGTATTCTCAAGAAGTCCGGGAGGGGAACTCTTTGCTAACCAGCGGGCATACTCCTCCCCAAAGGATACGCCTTACCTCGCAGGCATCAGTGCAGCTGAGTTTATCAGCGACCAGAGCTTGGTCACAGGAGGGACCAACGCACTGAACAGGTTCAGGTACAAGAGTTTCATTGCAGAGACCCAAACTGATGGGTGGGAACAGCAGGAGATCTGGCTATCGGGAGAAAATGGGATTGGAGCGATGCAAGAGGTAGTGCAGATCTTCACCAACGCCTCAAGGAGCTTGCTCTATGTCCTGTGCAAGGGGAGTCGGAATCTCTTGGTCTTCTCCATCGATGGGTTCTCGGACTCCTTATCCTATTCCACAACCTTATCACTTGGAGGCTTTGCCCCATCCAAGGCCATCATCTCTCCAGACAAGGAGAACATGCTGGTCATGTCGGATATCAATAACGAGATTCTCCTGTTCAGCATTCCCCAGTAGGAGGGAGAGAGAGGAAAAAAGAGAAAGAGACATACATAACGAATAAAGAGTGCATCTGCACTCATCGACAAATACAGACTTTTAGAGGGGGTGCATCTTGCACTCCCTCTCCCTTTGACCAGGAGTATTCCCTGTAGCGGTAATGTTGGCCGTAGCCTCTTTTTCGTCTTGATGTAGCCGAATAGCAATCTCTTTATCCATGGGGCGAAAAAAAGCCCGGCCTATTGCTAAGCCGGGTGCGTTGTGCATTGGATTAGTGAAGCTATCAGGCCTTATATACTGGAATTTCCTGATAGGTGGTATGCAAGAGGTGGTGAGCCTTCTCGCCGTTCGGATCGCCCAAGAAATCCTCATACAGCTTAAGTATGGAGGGGTTCTGGTGTGAACAGCGGTAGGTGCTCTTCTTGTCATCCTTATAGAGACCTTCAGATCTCTCCTTGCGCAAGATGTCGTTGGCACCATAGGGCTGACCGCCACCGGCGATACAACCACCGCGACAAGCCATCACCTCGATGAACTCGTAAGGGGCTTTGGTTCCGGCAGCATTTGCTTCACGGATCTCATCCAAGACTTCCTTGGCATGGGAGAGGCCGTGCACTACGGCTACACGGATCGGGGTGCCATCGAAATCGACGGATCCCTTCTTGATCTCATCAAGGCCACGGACAGCTTCGACTTCGACTCGCTCCATCTCCTTGCCGGTCACCACATTGTACGCAGTACGGACTGCAGCTTCCATGACACCACCGGTGGCACCGAAGATGGTACCAGCACCGGAGTATTCTCCGATGGGGCTGTCAGCCTCAACCTCTTCAAGCTTCAGGAAATCCACAGGAGAGCTCTTGATCAGACGCCCGAGCTCGCGGGTGGTGAGGACCAGGTCCACATCCTGGAAACCTGAGGCACTCATGTTGTCATCACGCTTGGACTCAAACTTCTTTGCGGTACAGGGCATGATGGCGACGGAGTAGATCTCAGATGGGTCAAGACCGGCTTTCTCAGCATAGAAGGTCTTGGTAATCGCTCCATGCATCTGCATGGGGCTCTTACAGCTGGAGACATGGGCGAGCAGGTCCGGATAGTATTTCTGGACATAATCGATCCATGACGGACAGCAGGAGGTTATCAGGGGCATTGTTCCGCCCTTGGTCAACCTGCCGACCAACTCATGACCCTCTTCAATGATGGTAAGGTCGGCGCTGAAGTTTGTGTCATGGACTGCATAGGCTCCAAGCTGCTTCAGTGCTGCATAAATCTTTCCGGTTGTGACCGTACCGGCAGGAAGACCGAAGGTCTCGCTCAATCCGACACGGATGGAAGGTGCTATCTGGACAACCACTTTCTTCTTGGGGTCGGCGACAGCAGCACGGAAGGTGCTGATCTCGTCTTTCTCGTAGATAGCTCCAACCGGGCAGTGTGCTGCACACTGGCCACACTTCACACAAGGACTGTCATCGAGGGCGAGCATTGCCGCTGGGGCCATGCACGTGCTATCTCCGCGTCCGATGAACTCAAGGGCGAAAGTACCCTGCAGATCATGACAGACCTGTACGCAACGACCACACTTGATGCACTTCTCAGGATCAAGGACGATGGATGCAGATGAAGTATCCTTGCTCTCAGTGCTCAGCCGTACTTCATAGGGCTGTTCGCGAATGCCAAATTCAGCTGCCAAGTCCTGCAGCTCACACTCTCCGTTACGGATACAGGTGAGACAGGATGAGGGGTGTGTGCTGAGGATCAGCTCAAGAATTGTCTTCCTCACTTCGAAAAGCTCTGTGTCATGGGTAATGACGCTCAAACCTTCATGGACAGGGGCGGCACAGGCACGGATGATCTTGGCACTCCCTTCCTGCTTTACAATACACAGCCCGCAGGACCCGAAGGGGACCAGGTCATCATGATAGCAGAGCGTGGGAATTCTGACACCCGCTGCCTTGGCAGCGTGCAGCACAGTTGTGCCCGCCTCAACTTCTACGGGAATACCATTTATCTTTACATGTACGATACTCAATTTATTCCTCCTCTGTCGAATCCTAGCGGACTACAACAGCTCCAAATTTACAGGTCTCCAAACAGACACCACACTTGATACAGATGCTCTGGTCTATTGTATGGATCTGCTTCCTCTCACCGGTAATAGCACCGACTGGGCACTTGCGTGCACAAGCAGTACAACCGATACACTTATCAGCAAGAATCGAATAGGTGACCAAATTCTTACAGGTGCCGCTGGGGCAACTCTTGTCTTCAATATGGGCACGATACTCTTCGCCAAAGAACTTCATGGATGAAAGGATAGGATTGGGAGCTGTCTGGCCCAAGGCACAGAGAGAGCCAACCTTCATAGCCTTTCCGATAGTCTCCATGGCTTCAAGGTCCGAGGGGACTCCGTTACCAGAAGTGATCTTCTCCAGGATGTTGCATAGCGAGCGTCCGCCAATTCTACAGGGGGCACACTTTCCACAGGATTCGTCAACGGTGAAGTTCAGGTAGAACTTGGCAACGTCGACGATACAGTCGTCCTCGTCCATGACGATCATACCACCTGATCCCATCATCGAACCGGCTC
>CAYMRN010000221.1:0-3695 GCA_964392855.1 uncultured Sphaerochaeta sp. | reverse complement strand
GCCAGGAGCTGGTTGCAACCCCAGGATTTGTGTATTACGATGGGTGCTGGTAACAACCGAGCCCTGAGTGAGCGGATAGCTCTCTCTAGAAGGAGCCTATGATGAAAAGCATGACCGGATATGGATCCGCTGAAGAGTTGAGCGAGGATTTTCAAATCTCAGTTGAACTGAAATCCTATAACAACAGATATCTGGATATAAACCACAACATCCCTTTCTATCTCGCCCCTTTTGAGATTGAGATAGACAATGCGATAAAAGAAGTCGCAAGTCGTGGCCATGTCGAGGTGAACGTCAGGATCAAGACCCTCGCCTCCGATATGGAGATAGTGGTGGATAGGCTAGCCGTCAAACGGTACAGTGAGGCCTTTGCCCAGATAGCAGCCCTCAGCGGCAAAGCCTTGAAGCCTACACTCGCTGATTTCTTAGGCAGCGAAGGGGTGATCACCAGCGTCAGGCAAGGCGACAGCGAAATCTATCGGGCCTCACTTTTTTCCACCCTTGCTACGGCCTTGGAGCAGTTTGCCCAGAGTAAGGAGCGTGAAGGCGCCCATACGAAGGCTGACCTGAAGAAGATGGGCATGATCGTACAGGAGGGACACGCGATCATCGCATCCCATGCAACTGAGCTGGATGACCTGGTAAAGGCCAACTTGCGATCCCGTTTTGACGAGATGCTCGCCGACCAGAATTATGACGAGAATAGGATCCTCTCTGAAGTTGCCGTCATGCTGGTCAAATACTCTGTCAATGAGGAGATCAAGAGGCTGGGCGTTCATCTGAAGGAGTTCTTCAACCTGCTTGAGGCGGATGAGCCTGTGGGCAAACGCTTGGATTTCCTCTGTCAGGAGATGCTTAGGGAGATCAACACCATCGGCAGCAAAAGCCAGATAGTGGAGATGAATCTCCAGGTTGTCCGTATGAAGGACGGCTTGGAAAATATTCGCGAACAGATTCGCAACATTGAGTAGGGGCAACACGTGCGCATAGCCATCAGTGGAAAAAGTGGGTGTGGAAACACCACCGTAAGCAAAATGGTCGCAGAAGCCTTGGGCTTTGAGATGATCAACTTCACCTTCCGTACCCTTGCCCAGGAACAAGGCATCGAGTTTTGGGAGTTCTGCAGGCTTGCAGAACAGAGCGATGCATATGACCTGGAGGTCGATCGCCGTCAGGTAGAGATGGCGCTAGCTGTTAAGCACTGTGTCCTGGGCAGCCGCCTTGCCATCTGGATGCTCAAGGAGGCTGACCTGAAGGTCTATCTTACTGCAACGGAAGAGGAACGGGCAAAAAGGGTGCTCAAGCGCGAGGGGGGCATCTTCTCCCAACGTCTTAGAGAAACCGTCCAAAGGGACAAGAATGACAGTGCACGCTACGAGCGTCTCTATGGGATCGACAATAGTGACACCTCTGTAGCCGATATGGTCATCGACACCACACATCTTCAGCCAGAAGAGGTGGCCAACCAGATAATTTCCAGGGCAAGGGCACTGCTATAAGAGAGAACCATATGAAACAGTCCATCGCAGTAGGTCTCCTTGTTTTGCTTGTGCTGGCTCCCTTGCCTGCTGCGCCCTACCTGGGAGTGGCCCAGTCGATCACATCCACCTCGGTGGAGGTGGGATTCCTCACCAAGTCGATCGACCAGAACCTCACTCTCTCCCTGCCTCTCCTAGGGGCTTTGGACAGCGGGGAAGCCTGGTATGGCACCCCTGTTGCAAGCATGAACCTCCTGTACAAGAAAAGGCTCGGCACTGTGGTGGCAGTAGGGGCCGGTCCCACCCTACGGATAGGGTGGGAGTTTAAGAAGGCGCTCTGTCTGCAGGCAGGAATTGCTTTGCAGCTCTCCTTGGAGGCCCCTGGTGTGATGGATATCCTTTTTTGTGAGCTTAGCTATCTGCCTAGGCAGTGGATGTGGCTGCAAGGGACAGCTTCATCAGACCTCCTGGAAAAGAGCACCACCCAATTTATCCGGTTTGGCTACAGGCACGCTTTTTGAGCTATGTACATTGTCAGTGTTATTCATTATAGTGATATAGTTGTATCATCTAGTAGAAGGAGAATCGATAGTGAGCATTCCATTAGACACCCTTATTGATTTTGAGGGAAATATTTACGAGATTACCTGTGTGGCCATCAAAGAGGCTATCATCTTGAGTAATCCCGGTTGTGGTGGTCAGGAGATCGAGGAAAACAATGGCAAAATTGTCAGTGAAGTACTCAAAAGAGCCCTTAACGGTGAAATCCACTACGAATCCCCCGACCTGCTCTAATCCTTTTGAGTCCATAATTTTCCTGTTCGGCCCCACGGGCGTGGGAAAAACCGAACTTCTTATGGATCTCGATCCTGAGAAGTATGCAGTGGTCAATGCCGACTCGATCCAAGTGTACAGGCACCTGGATATAGGGTCGGCCAAGGCCAATGCTGAAACACTCCAAGCAATAGACCATTATCTCATCGACATATTTGACCCCTGGCAGCAGTTCAGCGTAGGGGATTTTGTCACGTATGCCGACCAGGCATGCCGCAAGATCTCTGCACAAGGAAAAATTCCTGTGCTCAGCGGGGGCACTGCCTTCTATTTCAAGCATTTTTACTTTGGTCTGGCGCAGGCCCCTCCCAGTGATGAGGGGGTGCGTCAGCGCCTGGCCCAAGAGATCGATGAGCGCGGGGATGGGTGGGCATTTGAGCGCCTCTCCCAAGTGGACCCGATCTCTGCCAAAAGGATCCACCCTTCGGATATGTACAGGGTCTCGCGTGCCCTGGAGGTCTATGAAGGCTCAGGACAGCCTCTGAGCAGCTACAGCATACCCTCCACACCTCGCAACGGGATGAAGCCCCTGGTCATCGGCCTGTGGAGGGAAGGCGATGAGCTGAAAGAGCGTATCGCATTGAGGGTGGAGCAGATGTTTGCCGAGGGACTGGTAGATGAGATTCGCTCTCTCATCGAGATGGGGGCCGATGAGGACTGGCCGGGCCTGCAGGGTATCGGCTACAAGGAGTTCTTCCAAGGACGGAAGAGCGGAGAGCTCTCCCTTTCGATGGTAGGCGAACAGATCGAACGTAACAGTCGCCACTATGCAAAGCGACAGATGACCTTTTTCAAGAGCTTTACAGGCGTGAATTGGATGAAGGCCAAAAATACGGGGCCGATACTCTCCCTTATAGAGGCGTACCGATAGCTTTGGTCTCCCTCCTGTAGGTGGGTATCCGCAAGTTTTCCATTCTCTCAAGGCTCGTGTTCTCAATGGAGGTGATCTCAAGCCATCCCCGCTTGTTGACCCCTATGCCAAACTGCTGCACCTGCCTGTACCTAAAGATGACTATCTCCCCCTCCTTGATCATGGTGCTCTCTTGATCCTCAAAGTATGGATACGGGGAGTAGAGGATGCTGGTGGCTTCATAGGTATCCTCACCAATAGCTCTGATAGCTATGTCGGAGATCCCATAGAGGAAGGTCCCTTCCAACAAGGGGGGCCTTCCGCTCTCTATCCAACTGTTGGGGTCTATCTGGGTTGTTATGCCCTCATAGGCCTGGCGGGTCTGTCGCGCGACAAAGAGGTTGGTCACCTCCATTGCCGCAGGGTTTTTCACCTTCTTGGCCAGCGATGCCTCCATCTTCCCAAGGTCAAGTTCATTTTGTGCGAGGTAGTACGCTTCAATGACCTCGTGGGCTTCCATTCCAGCTGTGTAG